>DATDKB010000344.1:0-2183 GCA_036520255.1 Rubrobacter sp.
TGAGGTTTGGTGTTTGCAGAGCGAAGGTGGGCGTGGCGTATTGAGCGCATCTGTATTGCTTGTGATCGGGGACGATGAGGAGAGGTTGCATCTGAGGCGGGCGCTCTCCGGGGAGGGGTGGCGTGTGATCCCCGCCGGCTCGGGCTCGCAGGCGCGGCAGATGGCCGGTAGGGAAGACTTCGAGATCGCCGTGGTCGATAACCGCCTGCCCGACGAGCGAGGGTTCCAGGTGATCTCCGCCGTGCAGAAACCTGGGGTTTCCACCGTCGCTCTTCTGAGGGATGAAGACACGATGGACCGAATAGTCGGGATAGAGCTAGGGGCCGACTACTACATGCGCTCGCCGGTCAACCCGAGGGAGCTTGTGGCGCGCATAAAGCAGATCTTCCGTAAGAGGGAGCGCGCAGGGAACGGGGAATCAGGCAGGATCTACGTTGGCGACCTGGAGATCGACCCCGACCAGGTCCAGGTCCTGAAGGACGGCAAGGAAATCCTCCTCTCCCCCCGCGAGTTCAAGCTCCTCCACACGCTCGCCCGGAGCCCGGGAAGGGTCTTCCCCCGCACCGCCCTCCTCAGGCAGGTCTGGGGCGAGGAGGAATATATAGACGAGCGTACGGTCAACGTCTACGTCCAGCGTCTGCGCAACAAGCTCGGTGAAAACCCGAACGACCCTAAGCTTATAGAGACGGTGCGCGGGTTCGGCTACCGATTGGTGAGGCCCTCAACGTAAGGGCGATTCGTGTCTCGGGCGGTTCGCGAACCGCCCCTACAACGTTTTTTGTTTCCCTGGTGGCCTCACCATCCCTACGCCCGGCGAATCAGGGCGCCGCCCCTGATGGTCTCCTGGGGGCGTACGTCGTAGTGGTGGCCGACGATGCAATCTTCGAGGTACGCTCCGTCGCCGACGCTCGCGCCGGGGAGCAGGATGCTGCGTTTGATCGTCGCGTTCGGCCTGATCCAACAGTCGCTCCCGATGGTCACATCATCCAATAACTTGACGCCGCGCCCGACCACCGCGTCCCTTCCCACGAGGACGTGGCCTTCCATCTCAGCGGAGGAGTGTATCTGGGCGTCCTCCCCGACCCACAATCCCTCGCCCCGCTTTTCGCCCGGGATCTTGACCCCTACCTTGCCGGAGAGCACGTCGTACTGGGCCTGCCGGTACGCTTCGAGCGTCCCTATGTCCGACCAATAGAAGTCCTCCTGATACCCGACGAACTGCTCCCCGTTCTCCAGCAATTTCGGGAATACGTCCTCGGCGAAGTCGAAGAAGGTATCTTCGGGGATGTAGTCGAGAGCCCGCGGCTCGAAGACGTAGATGCCCGTGTTCGCCAGGGTGCTTATGGCTTCCTCGGGATCAGGCTTCTCCTGAAAACCCTTGATGTTTCCCTCGTCGTCGATCGCGACCACCCCGAACTCCGAGGTGTCGTAAACCCAGCGCAACGCTATCGTGGCCAGGGCGCCTTTCTTCTTGTGGTACTCCACCAGCTCCGTGATGTTCACGTCGGTCAGCGCGTCGCCCGAGACGACGACGAAGGTATCGTCGAACCTGGCGGCGAGACGCTTGACGCCCCCGGCCGTGCCGAGCAGCTCGTCCTCCCTCTCCAGATGGACGGTCATGCCGTTTACCGTGGACTCTTCACCGTAGGCTTCGAGGAGCGCGTCGGCCAGGTAGTAGACGTTGACGCGGACCTCCTCGACACCGTGGTCGGCAAGCAGGCCGAAGATGTGCTCGATGATCGGGGTGTTCACCACCGGCGCCATGGGTTTGGGGATCTCCCCCGTGAGCGGGAAGAGCCTGGTTCCTTTGCCCGCCGCCAGAGCCATCGCTTTCATAAATATCTCCCTCGCCCTCTCTGCATAGCCCTTATCCGTACTCTATATTCCCTAACGTGCACACGAGCACTCTACACCGGCTCTTCCCCTCGGCCAAGTTCGACGAACCCCTGAAACGCTACACGGCCTGGAAGATAGGGGGCCCCGCGGACGCCCTGATCGAGCCAAAGAGCGTCGATGACCTGATCGAAGCCACGAATAAAGCCCGCCAACACGACGTTCCCGTAACGATCCTCGGCGGCGGCACGAACGTGCTCGTCCGCGACGGCGGCATCAGGGGCCTCACCATCCGCCTCGCGAAGGCCCTGACGAACGTCGAGATCGAAGAAACCCACGTCACCGCCGAC
>DATDKB010000345.1:0-4667 GCA_036520255.1 Rubrobacter sp.
GGGGCCGGTGACGCTCGAGTACGAGGGCGGCACGCAGACACTCGGGCGTGCCGAGAGCCGCGTGATACCGGCCGCGATCGGCGAGGTGAGGGTGGTTCCCGGCGAGACGGGGGAAGCGAGTCTGGTGGCGTGCTACGTCCCTGACCTCGAGCTCGACGTCGTAGAGCCGCTGCGGGAGGCCGGGTATCCCGACGAGGAGATACGGGCCCTCGGCGAAGTGGACATCTAGGGTTACGGGTCAGGAGGACGTTTTGGGGAAGATAGTCACGTTGGGCGAGGTCGTCTCGGATATCTACAGGGGGGAGGAGCTCTCGGACGTGGAACTCGGGTTCGTCGCCAGGCCGGGGGGAGCGCCGGCGAACGTCGCTGTGGCCGCTTCGCGGCTTGGTTCCGCGGCCGCCTTCGTGGGAAGCGTCGGACAGGACCTCTTCGGGGACTTTATACTGCACGCGCTGGAGGCCGAGGGCGTGGATACTTCACGCGTAGGCCGCCAGAGCCCGCCCACCCGCACCTCGCTCGCCTTCGTCGAGATAGGTGCCGACGGCGACCGCGAGTTCACCTTCTACCGCTCCAGCCCGGCTGCGGACGAGTTGCTCTCACCAGAGGACGTCACCGAGGATGTGCTTTCCGGGACGTCATTCGTCAACTTCGGCAGCATACCCCTGATCCGTGAGCCCGCCCGATCCGCAACTCACCGCATCGCCGAGCTCGCCCGCGACCGGAACATCCCAGTGGCCTTCGACGTCAACTTCCGCGAGCACCTGTGGGAGAGCGCCGAGGCCGCGAAGGAGGCCGTAGATCCACTCCTCGACCTCTCCACTATCGTCAAGCTTGGCGATGACGAGCTCTCGCCTCTGCTTGGCGTTGATGACGTTGAAGAAGCTGCGGAGTTGCTGCTCGACCGCGGCGTCTCCCTGGTTCTCGTAAGCAAGGGATCAGAAGGCGCCTTCTTCGGCACCCGGGAGTACAGCGGCGAGGTTCCCACGTTCGACGTCGGTGACATCGTGGACGCCACAGGCGCCGGGGATGCGTTTCTCGCCGCCACCCTCGTACACCTCTCGGACCAACCGTGGGAGGAAGAGCGGGTACGCGAGGCGTCCTTTAGAGGCTGCGCAGCCGGCGCCCTCGCCTGCACCGATTACGGCGCCATGCGCGCCCTCCCGACGAAGGAAAACCTCGACTGTTTTATAGAAACGAACCAAACCTGACACCAGGGCGTGTGAATACCAACACCATGACAGGATTTGCCGCCACGCGCAAAACCCACATCTTCACTGCTCGTAGATTCCCGCTTTCGCGGGAATGACGGGTGAAAGGTGCCCGGCGTTCACCCGCAGTACGAACGGGCGCCCATCCGGACGCGGGCCCGGTATGACACCCGAAACCCCATGTAGGGGCGGTTCGTCAACCGCCCAAAAAACGGACCGTCCTACCGGCGCACGCGGCTGACCTCGACGGGCACGTCCACCAGCCCGGCGAGACGTGCAGCCAGCGGCCCGAGCGAAGGCAATTCCGTGGCCGCATGTCCCGCGTCTATCACGGTTAGGCCGAGCGACTCCGCCAGGAGCGCGTCGTGGTAGTCGACATCGCCCGTTACGTAGGCATGGGCTCCCGAAGCGGCCACTTCCGGGATAAAGGAGCCCCCGGATCCACCGAGGACGGCGACCCGGTCGATGCGCCCTCCCGCGTCGGCGACGAGGCGCGCCGAAAAACCCAATGAGCCCGAGACGTGCTCACGCAACTCCTCGGTCGTGAACGGCTCCGGTAAGGGTCCCAGCCTCCCGTAGCCGCAGCCCTCGGGGAACCCGTCGACCGGGTAGACGTCCAGCGCGATCTCCTCGTATGGATGGGCGGCGGTAGCCGCGTCCACGGCGCGCCCCACAAGGTGGGCCGGGACGACGGTTTCGATGCGCACCTCATCGACCTTCTCCAGCTTTCCTCTCTCGCCGAGGTAGGGATTCGCCTCGCTACTGGCGCGGAAGGTGCCAGTGCCGCGGGTCCTGAACGTACATTCGGTGTAGTCGCCGATCACACCAGCACCGGCCTCCGCGAGCGCCCGTACGACATCATCGACGCTTTCCTCGGGGACGAAGACCACGAGCTTTCGTAACGCTCCCCTCGGAGCGAGCACCCGCAGCGGACCGCGCAGGCCGAGCGCCGCTGCTAGGGCGACCGACACGCCCGCGGGGGCGGCATCGTAGCTCGTATGGGCGGCGTAGATTGTGAGGCCGTTTTGGATCGACCGGGCCAGGAGGTCCCCCGGATAAGAGGAAGTGTTCAGGTTCTTGATCGGCTGGAAGACCAGCGGATGGTGGAAGAGGAGGAAGTCCGCACCCTTCTCTTCCGCCTCCTCGAAGATCTCTGGCAGGGGCGTGAGTGCGACCAGGACCCGGCTCGCCTCTACCGCCGGGTCGCCGACCTGCAGGCCGCAGTTGTCCCAGGCCTCGGCCAGGGACGATGGGGCTATCCTTTCGACGGCATCCGCAATGTGTTCAACGCGTACCAAGGTGCAGGCATTGTACAATCGTCGGACCGTGAACCGCCTCAAGCTGGCCGAACTCGTCTCGGGGACGACCCGACTTCCGCTTCTCGCCGTTCCGCTGTTCCTGGCGGTCGGGGTCAAGGCTGCGGGTATAGAGGGATTGCTGTGGGCGGTTCTTTGCATCTTTCTGACCAGCGGGCTCTCAGTCCTGTACCTCGTCTACCTTACCCGTTCGGGAAAGGTCAGCGACCCGCGCGCCATCCCGCGTCCCGAACGGATCGGACCGCTGCGGGTAGTCGCGGCGTTGCACGTGGCGGCCTTCGTGATCGTCTCCCTGCTGGGCGGGCCGGCGGACCTCAGGGCCGCGCTTCTCTCCTACGCGCTGGCCACGCTTGGCTTCTTGACGCTAACGCCGGTGAGCAACCTGTCCCTACACGCCGCGGGCGTCTCCGGTGCCGCCGTCTGCCTCGCTTACGTCTTCGGTGCGTGGGGTCTTCTGGGTTTCCTGCTCCTGCCGCCCGTGCTCTGGGCCAGGCTCGCCCTCGGGCGCCACACGCCCGTCGAGCTCGTATTGGGCGTCATCGTCGGTGGCGGTGGAACCTGGATCTCCTTCCACCTAATCGGCTGATACGGTAGATAATAATCCGCCGTCACCAACGGCTCGAAACGAATTACAAAAGTAGCTGAAGTGCTGAGATGCTGACCCGTTAAGAAGGAGCTAGGATGAGCACAGAGAATCCCGGGTCTCAGACCCTGCCGAAGCTCCTTTCCGTTCCCGGGCTCGTCAGCTTGGCCGTCTTCGGGGTCCTAGTCGTCGTGGTGTCGCGGCTGTTCGGCCCGGAGAACATCCTCAAGGAGGTCGTAACGGAGTTGCTAGCCAGCTTCGGAAGCACGATCCTGCTGATCGCCGTCTTCGGCCTGGTGTTCAAGAGCGGCCTCCGGCGCCTGCTGCGCGCGACGCCCGGAGGAGAAACCCTCTCCAAGTCCGCGGAACGTCTCAGCGAGCTCTTGCAAGAGTTCGATCAGGGAGGTTGGAAAGGTGCCCGGGATGAGGAGGAGAAGCTCGACAGGATCGAGGAGAGTATCAGGGGCTTGAAGGAGGACGAAATCCCCGCTCTGAGGGACGAAATAAGGGAGTTGCGGGATGCCTTAGAGGGAGGACGTGGGGAAGATCATACCCCATGGTGAGGCAGAGGTTGGTCGAGGACGACTGCCAAAGAAGACGGGGGACCCTTTTGGCTCCCCCGTCCAACGCTCTAAAGCGAACGCCTAGCGCGAACATCTAGCGGACGATCACCGCATTGCAGCCGCTGACTACCTCCGCGCGAGAGTCTACGTAGCACTTATCGTTGCCCGCCCCACCGCGGATCCTATCGTGGGTGTCACCGTCATTCGTGTAGATCAGGTCGTAGCCCTTGCCGCCGTAGATGAGGTCTCGGTCGGCCCTGTAGGTATCGGTGCGCACCTGGTCGCTGCCGCCCTTGAGGTAAATCTTGTCGTTCAACCTGTTGCCTATTCGCTCCTTGACCAGGTCGGAACTACCGGTCGATGTGCATGGTATCCCGGCACACTGGATTATCTGGTTCCCGGCATACGCCGCAGCAGCGACGAGTGGCACCATCATGAGCACCAGGGCCGTCACCAAAATTAGCTTGCGCATACATCTCTTCTACCATACTCGGCAAGTACCTACGCCTCGCCTGATCTATAAACGTCGGTACATTAGCAGACTCGAAAGCGCCACGCATCACCCACATGAACTAGTTTCAAAACACACCTGAAAAAAGCTTCGCGGCAGAGTATGAGTTGACGTAAGGTGCGCCTCACAAGCCAGTGTCCCGCCGGCAAAGGCTCAGGCAACGTGCAAACTGTTTGCCCGTGTAGGACCCAACCTATGTTACCTGATAGTAGAAAATACCGTTCGGGGTGGACCCGACGAGACTCCAACTCGTGACCTCCGCCATGCGGGAGCCGTAATGTTTGCTTCTGGAGATCCGCCTTTGCTCGTCGTCGGGGAGAAGATTCGCCATAAGTATCAGGAGAACAGCAAATCCTTGTACGCAGGCGCCCGTGGATGTGTGCGGGCGGTTTCTGGCTACGTTGGTGTAGTGATTGGTGTACCGTAGTCAGGCCTTTCCCATAAGGCTCCTCACGGTCTCTGCTCTATCAGTTACCATCCCGCGCT
>DATDKB010000346.1:0-2169 GCA_036520255.1 Rubrobacter sp.
GACACTAGCGCCGAGGTCGATCGCACAACATAAGGAGCAGGAGGTTAGCGGCAAGATCCTCCTCGGTCTTTATTCAGCGGAGTGCGTGGAAGGGTTGTTCTCCGAAGTTCGTTTGCAGGATCGTGCATAGAACGCCGCCCTAAAGCCGCGAGGAGGGCTTCTTTGGCCCCTCACGCTGCGCGGGTGGGGACTACATGTAGTGGTGGTGCATAAAGATCCGGGAGTGTGAATAAGATTCGGGCCCTTAGGAGATCCGAATTTCTCAGAATAACCCTTTTACGCACTAGGGTGAACGGCTTCTGAGCGGCGTTCTTAGTGACGCGTCACCATAACTGGGCAGTGCGCGTGCCTAATCACCGAATCCGAAACGCTGCCCATCAAGGCCCTCCTGATCCCCCCGCGCCCCCTGCTGCCCATCACTATCAGGCCGGCCCTTAGATCCTCGGCCAGGTGGACGATCTCCCGTGCCACCTCTCCCATCATCAGGTGCGCCTGGGCGACCGTCCCACCGGCCGAGCGCACCCGTTCCACCTCCGCGTCGAGCAGTTCCCTGCTCCGCTGTTCAGAGCTACTTTCGAGATCCTCTTCCAGTATCGGATCCGGCATCTCTACTCCCTCCGGATCGCTGACTTCTGGGTAAAGTAGGGCGATCGAGGAGTAGTCCTCGACGTAGACCACGTGCAGCTCAGAGTCGGACATCCGCGCCAGGTCCACCGCGGTCTGGGTGGCAAGTTCGGCCTCGCTAGAGCCGTCTGTGGCCAGAAGGATTTTGGTCGGAAAGATGCTCATCTGGTTCCCCCTCGCTCGAGGCCCTCTCTCTGCGCGAAACGCTTCGCGAAACGTATGATGTCATCTGTCAGATCCCCGCGCATCACATCGACGAGGGAGGAGACCGAGTAGCGGCCTGGACCTTTCTGAGGAGCCCCTCAGCCGAACTCCTTAGAACTCCGTTTGGGCGAAGTTCGCAGAATATCCCTTCCACGCACTCGGGTGAATGAGGAGGGAAACGGGGGCCAACAGGCGAGGCAAGCCCTAGCTTGCCTGTAGGGCCGGCTTAGGCGGCCAATGACCGCCGCGCCGCTGCCTCGTAGGGAGCACACCCGCACGACCAAAGTCCTAAGGGGAATTGGGTCCTCCGCCCGATGCGCTTTCCCCCCGTCGCCGTTACGTTGTGAACGTAAGGCGAACCGTCTACTGAGAGGAGAAAGGTAACGATGGCACAAACGACGATGCCCGTTGTCGGGCTTGCCGAACCCACCGGGAGGACGTCCCCCGACGAGCCGCGCCCCTTGCCCTACAGCGCCTACCCGGGGGCCGGGGACCTCGACCGGCACGGGATACAGCCCCTGCCGGCGTCCCTGCCGCCCGCGGACCTCGCGCGGGCCAGGTCCCACCGCAGCAGTAAGTACGCCACGGTAGTCGCGGCGGACCTGGCGCCGGACCAGCTCCTGCAGATGGCGCGGGTGGTGGCCGCCTCGTTCGCCCGCCGTGAACCGCAGGCCCGCCACCTCCGGCCCCCGAAGCATCCGCCCGCGGGGCTCATGGAGGCGCGCCATACCGACCCGTTCGGGACCGACGCGTTCGGTCCGTGGGACACGGAAACGCACATGTACTGGATAGTACGCCTCCTCGCGCTTACCGACCCCACCAGCCCGAAGGACGCCATCGAGGTCAACGAGGAGACGCTGGAGCAATCCGTCGCCATCCTGGACGAGGGGGGCCGGGTAATCGGCGGCGCGTTCAACGAGACGATGCCGCCCTTCGACGTGGAACCACCTTTCCGCGGGGACGACCCGTTCCTCGACGCCGTCGTGGGGGCCTGGGAACCCGTATACGCCCAACTCGGCGGGCAGGACGCGGAGGCGCTGGCGGCGCTGTGCGAACGGTACCCGGCATTCCAAAAGTCGTATGCCCGGGGCAGGGTCGGGCACCATCTCCTGGTGGCCCGTTCCGACGACCTCCCAAAAGGTGACGCCTTCGAGCTCGTGGCGGCGAGCGCGGAGCGCTACCGGGCGCTCGGCTACTCGTACATGGTCACCGAGGCCACCAACCAGTGGACCGGGGCTGCCTTCGAGGCCCTGGGCGGGGTGCGCGTGCACTTCTATCCCTTCCAAGGGCGGCCTGCCGTCCGCAAGAGCGTCGAGCCGCTCGAGGGCGTAACGACGAGCC
>DATDKB010000347.1:0-9361 GCA_036520255.1 Rubrobacter sp.
TCTATGGCCGCGAAGCTGAACCGCAGCCCCCGCCCGACCACGTCTTCATCGGAGTCCTTGCGCCACTGCTGGGTCTGGAGCGCCTTCCACAACGAGACGGCCTGCCCGGTGGTGTCCCCGCGGCGCATCCACACGAACCGCCGTAGGTTGGGCAGTACGGCCGCAGGAACCTCGCAGGGACGCACATCCTGCAGTCCCCGCCTGCGTGCCAGGCGAACAAAGTCCCTGAAGTACGCCCACATGATCTTGGTCCCCAACACCCCGTTCTCGGTCGTGCCCTTGCGCAGCGCCTCTTCCACAAGCTTCTGAAAGTCAGGCGGAATCCAGGAGGGGTCCCTCTGCGCTGGATGCTCGGAGTACCTGCCACCGTACTCGCCCAGAATATCCCTGAATTCCGGATCATCTAGTAGCGCCCACACCTCGGGATCGTTGGAGCGCTGGAAGTAGTCGCGTGGTTGCCTGCGCTGCCCCGTTTCGAGCAAAACCTCGAAGTGCTCCTCGGGATGGCCCGCTATCCCCGTGGCGTCCAGCGCCGCACACAACAGCGTGCTCCCGCTTCGCGGCGTCGCGCAGATCAAATACGAAAGAGCCGGCCCAGACCTACCACCCATAAGGCTTCCTCCTCGGTGACGCACCGATGTCTACTAAACCCATGTTGTCTATTGCGATGGTAAAGAATACACGAAACTTTTCAGGGATCAACAAGGCTGGATTCCGGGCACGTCTGTGCGCCCGACGGCGGGTAACCGGATCAGAAGATCACAGATCTTGACGCCGCCAGCGCGCTCGTATACCCTATTGTATACTTATAAAATAGACAAAGATGGGAGTCTGGGGTTATGAAGTGGGATTTGGATCTCTGGTACGAGCTCTGGGAGAGGGCTGGCAGTCAGGGGTTGGATACCTGGTACGAGTTGCGGGGTGAGGCACGTGATGGATCCGTGCCCGGTCACGCACGGGATGTCGAGAACCCGAATTCGACCCACGAAGGGCCTCCCGAGGGTGCTTGATCTGCCCAGAGCATAGAGAGCGACGCGACATCGGACGTCTCGATGCCGTGTCCGGTTCGGCCGTACTGGTTCTGTTGCTTGCCTCCGAAGTGGCGTCCCTGATAGCGGAAGCAGGAACGCTCTACTTCGCGTCCGTTGTGGTCCCTGGCTCGTCCTACCCACGGTCGTGGGACGAACTGAGGTTCAACTGCGGTCCCTGACGCTGACGCGCCTCAACGTTGGGCGAGAAGGCGGGTGAAAAGCCGCGCCTGAAGCCCCGCTGAAGCCGCGGTGCGCACGAGGGCCGCGTCTCCGGCGCGCCGCTACAGGATAAGAAGGAGGACCCGGTGGTTCGGGTCCTCCTTCTTGTTCCTACTTGCTCTCGACCCGCTGGCCTTCCATGAGCACTTCGATGACTTCGGGGCGGGAGAACTCCGGGGGTGGGTACTCGCCCCCGGAAAGCATCTCGCGCACCTTCGTCCCGGAGAGGAAGACGTGCGAGTCGGGGTCGTGGGGGCAGGTCTTGGACGAGCCCATTCCCCCGCACTCCTTGCAGAAGAAGGCGTGCTCGAAGAAGAGAGGAGTGATCCCCAACTCCTCCGGCTCGAACTCCTCGAAGATGTGCTGGGCGTCGTAGGTCCCGTAGTAGCTGCCGACGCCCGCATGGTCGCGCCCGACGATGAAGTGCGAACAACCGTAGTTCTTGCGGCAGATCGCGTGGAAGATGGCCTCCCTCGGGCCCGCGTAGCGCATGGCGGCGGGGAAGACCGCGAGCATCGTCCGGTCTTCCGGGTAGTAGCGGTCCAGGATCACCTCGTAAGACCTCATCCTGACGTCGGCCGGTATATCGTCTGACTTGGTCTCCCCGACGAGCGGGTTGAGCAGAAGCCCGTCCACCGTCTCGAGCGCGCTCTTCTGGATGTACTCGTGCGCCCGATGGACGGGATTCCTGGTCTGGAAACCGACTATGCGTTTCCAGCCTTTGTCCGCGAAGGCCCTCCTTAGCTGCGCCGGCGTAAAGTAGTAGCGGGGGAAACGGCCCTCGTCGGGCCGGCGCAAGAGCTCGACCTCGCCGCCCAGCAGGACGTCGCCCTGCCTGTAGACGGCGGCCACGCCGGGGTGGTCCGCGTCCGTGGTCCTGTAGACCAGCCTGGCCTCGCGTTCCTTGTCGTAGCCGTACTTCTCCCTGAGCACCATCGTCGCGACGGGCTCACCCGTGCCGTCGACGAGTGCTATCTCGGAGCCTTCCGAGAGTTCGTTCGCCTTCTCCTCGTCCACGGAGAGCGTGACTGGCAGGCTCCAGGCGAGGCCGCTCCCAAGGCGCATGTCCTCGACCACGCTTTCGTACTCGTCGCGTCCCATGAACCCTTCCAGGGGGCTGAAGACGCCGGTTGCGATCATCTGCAGGTCGGAGAGGGCCCGCGGGCTCAGGGCCACCTCCTTTAGCTCTCCGGCCTCCATCGCCCGCTCCCTGCGTTCTTCTTCGGGAACCACGCGGTCTATGAGATTTCCGCCGTGCGGCGCTATCTGGGTCTCTGTTTGTAGCAAGATCTTCTCCTCTCTTCCGTTTTCACGACCTGCGAAGGCACGCTCCGAGCGGCGCACGGATGGGATCGCGTGCGCCGCCAATTCGTAGTAGTAGGGCAAACAGTGTTCGTAGGCGGCTTCGAGCTCCTTGGGCAAATCGGGGTCCCTGCGCTCGGCAGGCTTTATGCCCGTGCTCTCCTCGGCATCCGCGTGCCATCCCTCCCAGTCGTCCCACTTCTTGACATCCCTCGATTCCCACGTGAGGGAGCCGGCCGTGAACGGCACCTCGAGGTGCTCGCAGTAGGCGGCGAGCACCCCCGCAGGGTTCTCAGTGAAGGTCATCGCGTCGACGACGGCCACGTCCTCACCCGCGTCCGTCGCGTACCTGAACATCCTGTATAGATCCTCATACCCCGTTTCCTCCAACGTGAAGTCGGGCCACATCTTGTACAGCGACATTAACACGTACTTGGGGTCCCTCACGATAAAGGTGTTGACGAACCGCGAGGCGAACTCGGGACTGAGTAGCTTCTTGGCATGGTAGGCCATGTCCTTGAGAAACACGCGCTCCCCGCGCGGCCTGAACACGTCCTCGGCCACCCTCTCATAGCCGTACTCGGCCTTCGGCTCGGCGCCCGCGAAGCGGTCGCTCACGCGGTCCTCGCCGTAGTAATAGGAGGCCGAAAACGGCTCGTGCAATACATGGAAGTCGTCCCTCTCCACAAACACCCTCTCGAACGCCGTGGATATCGAGCGGGGTACTGCCCACAACGCAACGGGTTTGCTCTGTGTCACATGCGCCTTTCTCTCGTATTCTATCGGGTGAACGCCCTACCTCTCCAGGTTCCCCTGGCACGTTGCCGGGCCGAAGCGCCATAAGCATACCCGCCAGGTCGATTACCTATTTTGCCTACTTAATTTGTAGGCATCGGAGAACTGTAGACCAGCATCCTATCGGGGTCAAGTCTCTAGACACGAGGCTGTATACCGTGTCTGTTTGAAGAAGTCCGCGTTTGGAACGTGGGCAGAACGAGACCATCCTATAGCCGTCATCCCCGCGAAAGCGGGAATCCACGAGTAGGAACAGAAGTCTGTGGGTTGGTGGCTGGCTACGCTGTGTCGTTAGTGTTCGTCCGGATTTGGCATCAGGTCTGTTGTTGCGGGCATCGAGATTTGCGATTGTCCTTGCTGTAGGTGCGTGGCGTCGGTGTCGAGACGAGGCTGGCAAGCTGAGGGCGAAGCCCGGAGGACGTAGCGTGTTGGATGCCTGTAGCCTTACTTCTTAGAAATTCGGGAGGCGTCCTGCGGCGTCTCTTTTGGCGTACTCTTCGTACATCCTCTTCACCGTGTCGGGCTCGGCTTCGGCCAGGTCTCTTCTCTGGTCCGGGTCGTTTATGGCGTCGAAGAGGTGGGCGTCCGTCATGTCGCTGAGGCAGAACATCACCCTGTGTTCGTCCCTGACGCAGATGTAGCGGTAGTAGCCCTGGGTTATGTGGTCCCTGGGTCGTTCGGGGCCTTCGCCCACCAGGAGCGGTGTCATGTCCTGTCCGTCCATCGGCTCGGGTTGATCCACGCCGAGGAAGCTGAGGATCGTGGGCGCCACGTCGTGGGTGGAGGCGTAGAAGTCGCTCCTCCGGCCCGCACCCTTGCCCGCGGGGTGCCTTATCATGAACATGGTGTCGGTCAGCTCGGGGTAGAGGGCGTAGGGGGGCTTGCCGGTGTAGCCGTGCTCCCCGAGGCAGTGGCCGTGATCGCTTAGCACCACGAGGAGGGTGTTTTCCATGACGCCCAGCTCGTGCGCCCTCTGGACGAACTTACCGAGCCAACGGTCCATCATGGTGACCTCGGCGGCGTAGAGGGCCCTCATCCTGAGGAGCTGGCGGTTGGTGAGGTAATCGTCGCTGCCGTAATTGTCGTCGAGTGGTTCCTTACCGTTGTAGCCCTCGTCGTAGAGTGCCACGTACTCCTCAGGCGGGTCCCAGGGCTCGTGGGGATCGTAGCAGTCGGCCACCAGAAAGAAGGGCCGGCTGTCTGCTGCGGCCCTCTCCAGCGCCCGCATGGCGTCCGAGAACACCCTGGGGGCGAAGTAGTCCTCCTCGCCCTTGCGGCCCTGGACGTTAGCCAGGTACTGGCGCGCCTTCTTGCCTTCCCCGAGGATGATGTAGTCACGATGCATCGCCTTTTCGTCGACCGATTCGGGGTCCCTGTAGGGGTCGTTTTCCTGGCCCCGGATCTCCTGGTACATCCCGAAGCCCCGCCCGAAGTTCATGGGAAACTGCACGTAGGCGTCCGTCACGAGCGAGGTGCTGTAGCCCTCATCCCCCAGGATCTCCGCCAGGGTGCGCTGCGCCGGAGGGATAGAAGACCACCCGAAGCGGGGCGGGTTGGTGGGCCAGGTCCGCATACCCGTGTATATGGCGCGCCTTGCCGGGAGCGTGGGCATGGCTTCGGGTTGGGCGTGCGTGAACAGCAGGCTCTCCGCGGCGATGGCGTCGAGGGTGGGCGTGTGTACCCAGGGGTTGCCGTAGGCGCCGACGTGGTCCCTCCTGAGGCTGTCTATGATGACCAGGATCACGTTCGGCCCGGCGCTGCCGGGTAGGTACTCTTCTGGCAGCCTCGGCACCTTATCCGCGAGTCCGGCGCACCCGGCTGCGCCGAGCATGGACGCGCCTGCCGCACCGGCGACCTTCAAGAAATCTTTGCGCGTCAGCGCCCCGTTCGGTTTCTTGCTCACCTCAGGCCGACCCTCACAACGTTCGGGAAGAGTCGCACTTTATCAGCATGTCGGCACGCCTGCTTCGAAAGCTCCTCAGTACGCCCCCGTCGGGGCGGCTTGTTGGCCTGTGTGCACACGATACCCTAGGCCGCGGTCTGCGAAGCGAACAGCTTTCTCAGAAGGCGTAGCGGATCTTGCAGTAGGGTAGCCGTTCGCCGAGTATTTCCCTGAACTCTTGCACGAGGGCGCGCTTGTGCTTTCTCTCGTAGCGGAGCACGCGCTCGCCGCTTGCCTGCGAAGTCTTATGCTCCTGGATGCCCGGTCGCCAGAGCAACGTCTCACCCTCGGGGTGCCATCGCAGGTTGACCTCATGCAGCTCTTCGGTGTGGGTCAAGAAGATGACCTCGGCCGCCAACTGTGCCTTGGCTTCGCGGGAGAGGGCGGCGTCGATCGTCCCGAAGAGCTCGGTGTAATCGCTCTGCCAGCCCTCCTTCACGATCACCGGCCCGAAGTTCACGTTCACCTCGTAGCCAGCCTCGACGAAATCGTTGATCGCCGCGATCCGCTCCTCCACCTTCGAGGTGCGTACGTCCACCAGCCTCGAGGTTTCCGGCGGCATGAGCGAGAACCTGAGACGGGTCTTCTTCTGAGGGTCGTAGTCGAGCAGGTCCCTGTTGACGAACTTGGTCGCGAACGTGGCCTTCGCGTTCGGCAGTTCCCTGAAGAGTCTGACGATATCCCTGATGTTGTCCGACACGGCTGCGTCAACCGAGAGGTCGCTGTTCGTCCCGAGCTCGTAGACCCAGAGGTCGGGGTCTGCCTGCGTCGGCTCGAGCTTTATGCCCTGCCTGTAGGCGTGGCGTTCGATGACACCAAGGATCTCCTCTATGTTTACGAAGGTCGTTATGGGATTCGCGTAGCCCTTACGCCGGGCCACGTAGCAATACGAGCAGGCCATCGCACAGCCGTTTGCCTGGGACGGCGCCACGAAGTCGCAGCTGCGGTAGAACGGCCGGCACGCGAGCCCCTTCTTTGTCCCGAGTACCAGGACCGCACGCTTGTTCTGGTTCCATCGCTCGACGGAATCCGCGTTGCCGTGCAACTCGGGTATGTTCCAGTGCGACGGAACCTCGATGTGGCGGACGGTTGGGAAGCGCTCCAGTACATCGCGACCCCGCGCATACCCTGGCACCTCGGGCTCGTGATAGATGGTGTCCACAATTAGCAGGCCGCCGGCCAACGGCTCGCTCGATTGCGTTGCGGAACGGTTTGTGGAAGCGTTGCTATGCACGTTCGAATTCTACGCGCGGGGCACGCCTCCCCCGTAAATCGAGACACTTCGTAGCTCTCCGTGCCCAACGAGCCATGGAGCAGGCTACCGCCATGTCCCGTGCCGACGGGCGATGTTCTGTCTTTGTTGGCGACCTCTGCGGAAAAAGCTTAGCTGCTCACTTCGCGGAGTCGTCCCGTTTCGACCTCGTAGACGAAACCACGCACGTTCTCCTTATTGGGGATGAACGGGCTGCTCTTGATGCGCGCGATGGATTGGCGCACGTTCTCGTCGAGGTCGGAGAAAGACTCCAGGGCGAAGTGTGGTTTTATGCCCACGTCGTCCTGTATCTGCTGCTTCACCTCGTCGTCGGAGAAGGTCAGCATCCCGCAGCCCGTGTGCTGTATGAGCATGATCTCCTGCGTCCCCAGCAGGCGCTGGGAGATCACCAGCGAGCGGATCTCATCGTCGGTGATAACCCCGCCGGCGTTGCGTATGATGTGCGCCTCGCCCTCGTGGAGCCCGAGCATGACGTAAGGGCTCAATCGGGCGTCCATGCACGTGACCACGGCCACGTGTTTGCCCGGGGGACTCGGCAGACCAACCTTGTCGAAGGTGCTGGCGTATTTTTCGTTGTTCCTCAACAACTCGTCGATTACGCTCATTCGCCGTTCCTTTTCCTTGGAAACATCACGCTTTTGCTGAAGCTTTTCATGCCATGTTCGCTTTGAGGGCGTCGGACAATTGGTAGACGGGCGTGAGCGTGTCGGGGTTCTCCTTCTCCATATACTCGACGAACCCTTCCTCCGTGTCGAAGAGCATTTTGGGGTTGGTCTCCTTCTCTTCTTTGAGGGTCGAACTTTCGAGGCCGTTGTAGTCGTGTCCGGGGTAGACGAGGAGGTCGTCGGGGAGGGAGCGGTAGGTGTAGTAGAGGGTGTGGTACTGGCGGACCGCGTTGCCGTTGGGGAGGTCGGTGCGTCCGCAGGAACCTATGAGCAGGGCGTCGGCTGTAAGGATGCGGTCAGGCAGCAGCACGGAGATCAGGTCTTTCGCGTGCCCCGGCGTGTGGATGAACTTCATCGGCAGGTCGCCGACTTCCAATCGGTCGCCGTCCTCGACCCTGACGTCCACGCAGGTCGCGGGCGCCTTCTCGTGCATGACGATTCTGGCCGTGGTCTTGTGCTTGAGTTCTCTGGCGCCCGAGATGTGGTCGGCGTGGGTGTGGGTTTCCACGATGTAGGCCGGCTTGAGGCCGTGCTCGAAGACGAAATCGAGCATGGGCTCGACCATCTCCACTTCCGGGTCGAAGATCGCGGCCGAACGGGCGCTGGCGACGATGTAGCCGAGGCACCCGCGCTCGACGCGGAACTGCTCGAAGAGGTAGTCATATCTCTCATCCACGGACGCTCCTCCTTCCCGGCGCCGGTTTTGCAACACTAGAACACCTCCACGGGGTGCCCAACGACGCCATCGTAGAGGTATCCTAGATCATTCCACCCTACCTCGTCCGGCTGGGTGTTGCCCGCCTCGTCGGTTGCCCTGACCCTGATCTCATGCCGACCAGGCTCCGCGGCCCACCCGAAGCTCCACCGCGCCCACGCCCCCGGCACGTTCTTCCCGAAAAGCCTCGCCCCAAGCCAGGGACCTCCATCGACCGAATACTCGACGCGAGAGATGGCGCCGTGACCCGACCATGACCGCCCGCAGAGTAAGTGCCGGCCCGCAGGTAGCCGGGCCGGCCACGACAACTCCAAGGCGCTCTTCACGCCCCGCAAAGTTACGGGCTCTCGCCCCTCGCCAAACTCCCCGCCCGTGAGCACGTACTTGTCCGAGTTCCACGGGGAAGAGAGCGGCGTCTCGGAGACGTAGATGCGTCCGAGCCACTTGACGCTAGCCACGGCGGCCCAGCCCGAGACGACCGCGCGCACAGGGAATCCATGATCAGGGGTCAACAACTCTCCGTTCATGCCGAAGGCCAGCAACGTATCGTCCTCTATGGCCTTCTCGACCGGTAGCGGACGCCTCATCCGAACGGCGTCGAGGCTCTCCAGCATGACGTCGCGGGCCGACTTCTTTAGCCGGGCTCGCTCAAGGACCTCCCGCAACGGGACCCCGTTCCACTCCGCCACGCCGACGGCCCCGAGTCGCCAGGGTGTGCCATCCGCCTGCCGCCCCTGAACCTCCTCGAAGAAGGCCCGGCCGTTGCCGGCGCACTCGAGCGCCCGCACGACGGACACCCGGCGCATGTCAGACAGGTCTTCGTAGGTAAGCTCCAGCGAACGTTCGACGCCAGGACCTTCCACGCGCAGGGCCCAGGAGGCGGTGTCTATGGTCGGGGTCGGGGCGTGGTTGCGGACGAAGAAGCTTCCCACGGGCGTCAGGTATCCCTTGTCCGACACCGTCTCCCACCGCATCTCCGCGTTGTACGCGAGGTCGCCGGTAGGGTCTCCGGGTTTCGCTACGCCTTCCCTGAAATCTACGAACGTCTCCGGCGGCAGCGGCTTCGTTATCGGGTTCTCGGCGCGGGTTCTCGTTTCTCGCTCCATGGTCGTGGTCGTTTTCAGGGTTTCAGTCAAACATACACCATCGCGCCCTTTGCCGGGAAGCGCAGACAAACGGGTTTTGCGGGGAGGTGAGTCCCCGCAAAACCCGGATGGTGTCAGGCGCGGGTGTTCAGGCGGACTTCTCGATCGCCCTCCACTTCTCTACCGCCTCATAGCGGGGGGCCAGGTACTCTTCGGGCGTGCGGACGCCTTCGAGGAAGGAGAGGGCCTTCTCGGCGAGGAGCGTGCCCTCCGGGTCCGTGCCCCACGTGTTCTCCCGTTCTTGCGGGTCGCTGGCGAGGTCGTAGAGCTCGGG
>DATDKB010000348.1:0-5523 GCA_036520255.1 Rubrobacter sp.
CCGACACGGCCCTTCCGATGGCCTGCCTTACCCACCACGTGGCGTAGGTGGAGAACCTCCACCCTCGGTCGGGGTCGAACTTATCAACGGCCTTCATCAGGCCTATGTTTCCCTCCTGAATGAGGTCCTCAAAGGGCACACCGTACCCTCTGTACTTCTTGGCCACCGATACCACGAGCCTCAAGTTCTTCTCGACAAGCCTCGTGCGCGCCTTGGTGTCCCCAGCCCTGGCCCGCCTGGAAAGGTCCACCTCTTCCGCGTGAGTCAGCAACGCGCCGTCGCCTATACGAGCGAAGTAGCTCGAAATAAGCTCCGGCGCCTGCGCCTCCCGGGAGGCGACGCGTTCCTCAATGTATTGCATCATCTGGCTTTCTCCCCCTGTGAGATGTGCGCTTCCGGGCGCATGTCTTATCTTGATAGAATTATACAGTAAATACTATAGTTTTTAGTAGTTACTCCAGCGTAAAACTGTCGTGAATTGTGAAATCGTGTACACTCGATGGTGTGAGTAGGCGCACCTATGATCAGTACTGCGCGGTGGCACGGGCGCTCGATGTCGTCGGTGAGAGGTGGACGCTGTTGCTTGTGCGGGAGCTATTGACCGGACCCAAGCGGTTCAAGGACCTTCTAGACGGGCTATCCGGCATCGGGACGACACTCTTGACCGCCCGGCTCAAGGACTTGGAAGGGAATGGGATCTTACACCGTACAACCTTGCCGCCACCGGCCGGCTCGAAGGTGTACGAGCTCACTGACTTGGGACGCTCCCTGGAACCGGTCGTCATGGCCCTCTCCCGTTGGGGGCTGAAGCTCCTGGATGGCCCACGTCGAGAAGAAAAATCCCGACCGGCCTGGGCGATGGTGGCGCTGCAATCGTCTCTCGAGCTGGAAGCGGTGCACGGGTGCAGGGAGACCTACGAGTTCCGCGTCGACGGGGAGTTGTTCCACGTGCGGGTCGAAGGGGACGAGGCCGAAGTCCGGCAGGGCCCCGCCCCTGATCCGGACCTAATAATCAGCGGGGACACCGAGACCCTCCTCGGCGTTGCTGCAGGCAGATTGACGCTCGCTGAAGCAGTCGAAGCGGGGGCGATCGCGACCGAAGGCGCTCGGGGCCCCTTGGCACGCTGCCTGGCGATGCTTGGATCGCCCGACGGCGATGGAGGGGGATCGGTGCACGAAGACACCGGCACCCAGGAGGCGCGTTGAACTACGGTAGAGGCCTACTGTGGGTTTCTTCGGGGGTTTCATCGTTCCCGGGACCGGCCATTATCACGCCTGGTGCCCTCCCTCAGCATCCGTGAACCTCAAAGGCGGAGCCGTTCAGCCGTACGCAGATAAGCTCGTCGAAACCCTCCTCTGTGGAGGGTGCAACGAGTTTCTTGGCGGTGGCGTAGATGGCCACGTCCGGCACCCGTGCCTTGCCCTCGCGCATCTCGTTGCGTCGCAGACACCCACGCACGCTTGCCTCGAAGAAATAGCCGAGCACCTTCGCCCCGTGCTCGTGGCCGAGCCGCACCAGCGGCCGGCGGTCTTCGGGCGTGGGGTTGGTGTTATCCACGACCACGGAGCGGCCCGCCGAGAGGGCGGCATGGAGAAGCTGCTCCTGCCTCCTGTTCTTGTTGCGGTTGTGAGGGAAGAGGTCCTTGCTGACGTGCTGGTAGGTGCCCGCGAACCTCTCGCGAAATAAGGTGCTCTTCCCCGAAGCCTGCAAGCCTACGAAGACTATTAACTCCACCTAAGACCCCCGCGCAGACTACCCGAACGGCTGGTCAGATCTGTGCGGCCAGATCTGTGCGGAAACCGGCGCCGGATATCGCGCATCACGGCCCTACTGACGGGGTCGTCGGGCGTGGCGAATGCCGGGCGGAGGTGGACCTGCTCCCGAGCGTCGACTTCCTCTTGGGCACCAACGCGCTGCAGGAACGCTTTGCGCCGCATACGTCGCCCTCCGTAAGTCCCGGGTTTCCTCCCCCGAAGCTCCTACCCGCCCC
Source organism: Rubrobacter sp. (assembly GCA_036520255.1). Classification (GTDB taxonomy): domain Bacteria; phylum Actinomycetota; class Rubrobacteria; order Rubrobacterales; family Rubrobacteraceae; genus Rubrobacter_D. The sequence goes on from DATDKB010000348.1 coordinate 1,992, forward strand.
CCGAGAGCCCGAAACCTGAGACTCGTCGCGGAGCCTGCTTCCCGAAGGAGCGGATCACAGTATCCGGCTCATCTACGGCATAAACGGAGAGCCGACGAGCGGACTCGAACCGCTGACCTGCTCATTGCGAGCGATAAGTCGCGTGTTGCAGGAGCTTGCACAGGGATGCAAACCTCGGGAATTTAGGCGGTCTACTCTTCACCGATTTGCCCCATGTTGCACCGTATTGCGCTCCCGGTGGTGCCAGAGTGGTGTCAATACAGCCCCCGGCGCATCCACCTCGAATCAAGGTCCGTATGCAACGGACAACATCTTGCGGTTGAACTTAGTCCAATCAGCTCGGCGGATAAGATCGCTACTAACGATGCAGGACCTTACTTACATGTAGGATTCTGGGTACGAACTTCCGAGAAGGAGTGAACGGCGAAGTTCGGCTAGTGGGTATCACCTCCGGAAGCTGCTCTTCCACACGCTTCCGGAACCGGTTCGACGGTCGCTCCGTCACCGTATCATTTATCGTACGGGCGTATAGGATATCGGAGGATGGCACTTGTCCCACGGCGCCCGGAAGTTCGAGCGTCTCCTGGAAGCCTACCGTCGCGAGGCCGGTCGCGAATGGAGCGGCGTCGAGCTCGAGCGGGCCACGGGGGGCGTCGTGACCCGCTCCTACGTCACCAACCTCCGCAAGGGCAGGATCGAGAACCCGGGCTTAGATAAGCTCGCGGCGTTGGCCAGGGCCATGAGCTTCCCTCCCGGGGCGTGGTTCGAGGAGGAGCTATCCGGCGAGGGTCGGGGAGTAGCCACGGGGCGCCCGGAGGGCTCGCGGGCAGGGTCGAGCGCCTGTTCGGGGTTATCAAAGACCCGAAGACGGGAGCGGCCTACACGAGCGCCAAGGTCGCCCGCATGAGCCTCGGGGACCTCTCGGAGGAGGACGTCGAGGGGATCAGGAGCTGCTCCGTCACCGATCTCCGCTTGGGCCACGTGATCGCCTTAGCGAGGGTGTTCGGCGTCGAGCCCTCCTACCTAGTGGACGGGTGCGGGGAGGTGGCCCTCGACGGGGAACTCGTCGAGGCCCTCGGCGACGACACGACCCGGGCCATCACGAGGGAGAGCGCCCGCCTGCCGGGTCGGGCGAGGAAGATGGTCCTGGGCATAGTGCGGCAGTTCGGGGGAGCTTGGGCGCCCGACGGAGCCAGTCGAGGAGCGTCTTCGGAGGGCCGGTCGTCGGCTTCGAGGACCTCCCCTACAGTCTCTGACTACTCACTAGCTCCCAAACCACCGGGATCCACCCTCTCGTAGAAGCGCTCGCAGGTCGTTCCCGGAAACACCCCGCCGGCGTATGAGTACGCCTCTCCCTCCCTGAGGACGGCGCGTATCTCGTAGCCGCCGGACTGCGCCCTCCTCGCCCAGTAGAGGCCCGACCAGCCCTCCGTGCCGAGGCGGCCGGCGTTCCTGTAGCGCCACAGCTCGAAGCCCTCCCCGGGCGGCGTCAGGTTCAAACCCTTTAGGGGGTTATCGGTCAAGGATTTTCGGACCTTTGGCTCTCAGCACAACCCCTATTGGCTTTCCACCCACCCGCGGTAGCACGACAAGGTGTGTCTCTGGGCGTCTGGCGACTCGCGGCAGGCCATGCCGCGGGCGCCGCGGTTGCCCACTAGCCCCGAGAATGGGGCGGTTTAACGCTCCGTCAGGCATCTTCCCACGAGGACCTCCACGCTCGCCCGGTCCAACGGCTTCCAAGAGGGGTTTGAACCGGCGGAGAAGACCACCAGCTCGCAGGTCTCCGTGCGCCGGTCTGTCGTTTCGGGCCCGTGGTGCTCGATCCACACCACCTCGGGGAGCCCGAAGGCCTCCCTCACGGCCAGGTGTATCTTTTCGGCGGATTTCGTGATGCCCTCCCCGCGTTCTCGGCCAACTCGGAGCAGAGCACCACGGGCGTGTCGCCGAACCGCTCGCCCTCCTCTGCTTCGCTAGGGACGAAGATCCTCAGCGGCAGCGGCCCTTGCGCGGCCTCAACTGTACGTGATCGCTAGCGAGGTGCAACGGAGGGCCCGAGGAGCATGGTCACGATTCTACCCGGCCAACCCAGGCACGGTAAAGCTGCCATCTTTTCCGGCGTCCGGTCCCCGCCTCGGTGCTAGCTTCGGCCGTGGCCGCGGCCCCGCCACGGCCGCCTGAGGATCAGCTCCACCCGGCCCTGGATCTCCACGTCCTCGGCCGGGACCACTATGTCGCGGTGCTCCCTGTTTTCCGCCCCAAGCCTGACGTACTCGCCCTCCCTGAAGAGCCGCTTTACGGTCACCCTCTCCCCCCATATGAGCGCCGCGACTATCGTCCCGTCCGGGGGCGAGGGGTCGGCAACGACGAGGAGCTGGTCTCCGTCCTCTATCCCCGCTCCCGTCATGGACTGCCCCCTCGCCTCAAGCAAGAACCGCCCGGCACCGAAGAGCTCCCGGGCCACCGAGGCGGGCTCCTCGATCCTCACGGCCTCCATGCCGGGGCCGGCGGCGATGCGGCCGAGCGCGGGGATCTCCCCAGCCGCCTCCCAGCCCTTATCCGTGAGCCGCATCGGCCGCCTCTTCGTGCTCGTGCCGTGCCGGCCCGAACGGGTTCCCGGTCGGGGACCCGAGTGCTCCACGTACCCGTCCCCCTCCAGCCTGCCCAGGTGGTGGTGGACGGTCTGGGAGCTCTTGAGGCCCACCGCGAGACCTATCTCCCTTTCCGAGGGCGTCTCCTCCCCCGCCCGCTCGCGGCGGGCCAAAAACTCGAGGATCCTCAGCCGCCTTGGGTGCAATCCTGCTTCCCCCATGCCCCGCACTCTAGCAGCCGCGCCACCCTTGGTCAAACAGTTGCTTGACGCGGGGAGGAGGACGGCGTTACAGTGAGAAAGGAAAACCTAAAAGAAACGAGAGGAGCGCCCCCGACCCGGGACCTCTCTGGAGACCGTCCGGCCGACAAACCAAGCCGGTCTCCGAGAGGGAAACACGTGGGACGGAGACGCTTGCTCCTCGCCCCTATTATAGCGGGCGGGGTCGGGTCTCCCACCCCCGGTATCCGAAGGGGGCTCCTCTCCCGACGAGGAGGGACCCGCGTGCACGCGAGCGTGACCGAGATACACCGCTACCCTTTGAGGAACCACTGTTCCCCACCCCTGAGTCGCGCCGCGCCGTGATAAGCCACCTGGCGGCCTCGTCGTGGCTCTCGAAGGCCTCCGAGGTTCTCGCCGGGGGCCACCGGGAGTCGGCGCGCTTGGAGCGCCGGGGCGACGGCCGGACCTACTTGGTGCGCCTTGCGGGACAGGGGTGCCGGACGGCGCGCGATCGGAGGCAGGCTGCGCGGCGCGTGGCGGAGGTCCTGGAGAGGTGGCGGGAGGTGCGCGGCTGGTGGGAGAGCGGGGAGGACCGCGTGGTGTACCGGCTGCTTCTCTCCGACGGCGCCGTGGTCGACCTGGCCCTCGACCGAGGCGAAGCCGAGGAGCGCGGGGGGTCTTGGTCCCTGGTGCGCGTCCTCGATTAAGGCGTGCGGACGAAGC
>DATDKB010000349.1:0-2858 GCA_036520255.1 Rubrobacter sp.
CGCATGCTCGAGTGCTACGTCGTCTTCGTCAATCGCGTCGGTAAACAGGACAACCTGGTCTTCTGGGGCTACTCGCACGTCGTCGACCCCTGGGGGACGGTCGTGGCGGAAGGGCCGCTCCACGAGGAGGCCTTGATCACCGTAGACATAGACCTTGGCAACATCCGTCGCCGCCGCAGGGAAGTGCCCCTGGTAAAAGAGGCCCGCCTCGCCCTACTGGCCAGGGAATTGAACCGTCTCGCCGAAGAAGGCGGTGATCTGTGAGTGGCAGCGGGTCCTGAGCCGTGTCGACAAACCTGGCGCGTCGCCGACTTCGCGCGCACCCTGTGTTGGGAAGAGCTCTCGGCAGGCGTGCGGTCCCAGGCTATCCGCTGCGTGCTCGACCTCTGCGGGGCCGCCGTTGCGGGCAGCCGCACCGAGGCGGCGCAGACCGCGGCCACGTACGCTCTTTACGCTCACGGTAATGGGTCGAGTACCATCATAGGCACCGGCGCAAATAGCACACCGGTCGGCGCGGCCCTAGCCAACGGGTTTGCAGCCTCCGCCTTGGACATCGACGACGGATACCGTCCCGTTAAGGGCCACCCGGGCGCGGTTGTTTTTCCGGCCGTGCTCGCCGCCGCCGAAGAGGCGAAGTCCAGCGGGGTTGAGCTCCTAACTGCCCTGGTAGTCGGCTATGAAGTGGCTATGCGCGCCGGCCGCATCCTGCACCTGCTCTACGACTTCTACCACGGAAGCGGAGCCTGGGCGCCTCTCGGTGCGGCGGCCGGCACCGCGCGTTTGCTCGGATGCAGCGCAGAGCAGACGTGGCATACTCTTGGTATCGCAGAGTTCCACGCGGCCATGACGCCCGAGATGCGGTCGGTGGAGCACCCCAGTATGCTGAAGGACGGGATCGGGTGGGGCGCCATGGTCGGCCTCGCTTCCGCTCAATTGGCCGCTCGCGGATTTACCGGCTTTCCGGCTCTATTCGACGCGGGCGATGTTGGACCGCACTTCACCGAGAGCTTGGGAGACGAGTACCTGATCCTTGACCTGTACTTCAAGCCATACGCCTGTTGCCGGTGGGCACAGCCAGCCATCGAGGGAGCGCTTTCGGCTGCGCACCAGCTCGGCGCTACGGCCGCCGACGTGGCGAGGGTGCGAGTGCATACCTTCGAAGCGGCTACGCACCTTCGCTCCGCGGCTCCACGTACGACGGAAGAGGCCCAGTTCAGCCTGCCCTGGACGGTTGCCTGTGCCCTGATCGACGGTGCAGTAGGACCGGAGCAAGTGGTCGGGAAAAGCCTTACCGATCCCGCCCGTCGGGCGCTAGCGGCGCTGGTGGAAGTCGTCGTCGATGCGGAGCTCGAAGTGGCTTTCCCGGAGCAAGCTCTCGCCTGGGTGGAGATAGAAACGACGGATGGTAGCCGTGCCCGCTCGGGTATCTTCTCAGCACCGGGCGATGCACACACGCCTTTCAGCGACACGGAACTTACAGAGAAGTTCAGGGCCCTCACGGAGCCGGTGCTCGGCTCCCATCGCGCCAAGAAGCTGGCCTCTGCCATCGAGAGGCTTCCCGATTCTCCGAATCTCGACGAGATAACCGACCTGCTCCGATGCGCCGCATCCCCCGACGCGCGGATACAACCGGGCTAAGTCCGAGTTCTTCTCCCGCATCCGACGCCCCTCCACCCAAAACTCCTCGCCAGGATCGCGTCCCCACGACTGTACCGGGCGAGATAACCAACCAGCCTTGTGCAATATTCTCCCAGCCAGGTACCCTGGCAACTCACTCGGCGAGGTATCTCTTGATCCTTCTGGTTGGGGGGGCTTTGCACCTACTGATCTCTGCGGAAGCATCTAAACTTTGAGATCATGAGCCGTATGGAAAAGACACTATCGAGCCAGGAAGCAACCGATTGGCGTGAAGTCCGACGGCTACGTGCCGCAAGGCCAAGGAGCGTTTGAGACACAAAAGAGACGTCATCCTCGGTTGCATCAGACAGCCAGGCTCAGAGGTTTAGGCGGCAGTGCGGAGGTCAGTAAAGCCCGAACCGTTCCCGCAACATGGTTTGGTGCTTACGGTAGCTTTCTAGGTCTTTGATAACCCCCAAAGACAGCGCACGAACCTGATCCTGATCCTTCGGCCCAAGCGAGTCGAGTATTTTCGCCGCGCGGAACATCGTGGCCTTCGACTTCTCGAGGTCGAAGGTTATCTGCGTCTGCCGCTCCTTCAAACGGGTGCGTTGGGCGCTAGCGGCCCTGGAGCGCTTGCCTTTGAGAGCCTGCAGTTCGTAGGAGATGTCACTCGACTCCTGCGAGCGCGCTGCGAACGCCTTAAAGTGGGACAGGTACTCGGCGTTTATTTTCTTCAGTTCGTCCAGATGATCGGGCACAACGGGGTCAAGTGTAAAGCGGTACAAGATCCGGCGCATGCCCCAGATGAGTGATCTTTGCCTCATCTGCTCCCCCGAACTTCGGAGAATTCATCTTTTAGGCAGCTGGGTGAATAAGGGCCGGGGAGAAGGAGAACCCCCTTCCACGTCTTTGGGTGAATAAGGGCAAGAGAAAGGGCCGGAGTCCAGCTCTAGGTTAGCACCCCGGCCCGGATACCGAGAGTTTTCTAGATGAACTGCAGTACGAGTATGACCACCACGACTATCACCACGACTGTGATCACCAGGCCCACAGTTCCGCGCATCTCCACCCCCTCTTCGCTCGTTGGCCCCCCGCGCCGGGGGGTGAAGGACGGAAAGGCCGAGAGCACGTAGGACCCCAGCCCCGCAACTCTTGCGGCCCAAGCTCTTACTGGGTGGCCTTGAGCCTGCGGTCTATCTCCGCGATGAGGGTTTCCCGGTTCTTGTTGCCCTGCTCGT
>DATDKB010000350.1:0-7471 GCA_036520255.1 Rubrobacter sp.
GGGAACCGGCCATGATGCCTGTCCGCAGGGAACTGGTATCGTAGTTTTCGAAGTCCGGGTGATCCAACTCCGCTATGAACATGGTCGGCACGCCGAGGAGCGCCGTACACCGCTCCCCATCTACGGCCCGCAACACCGTCTCCGCATCGAAGCTCTCGACGGGGACCATCGTCGCCTCGTGGGTGACGGTGTTGAGTGTGCCAAGAACGCAGCCAAAGCAATGGAAGAAGGGAACGGGTATACACACCCTGTCTTCTGGCCCGAGCTTCATGCACTCCCCGATGTAGAAAGCGTTCTTGACGATGTTCGCGTGGGTCAATTGCACACCCTTCGGGAAGCCCGTCGTCCCGGAGGTGTACTGCATGTTTATGACGTCTTCGGCGTCGAGCGAGTCCTGCCGCGAGCGGAGTCTATCGGCGAATACGGCTTCTCCCCTCTGCAGGAACTCCCCGAAGCTCATGACCGGCAAATCCGCAGAGGGTTCCGTGCCCATGAGGACGAGGTTCTTGAGGAAGGGCAGTTGCCGTATCGACAACTCGTCACCGTCGCTATCGCTGAGTCCGGGAACGGCTCCCTGCAGTATCTGCAGAAAATCCGCATCCCCGACGCCTTCGGTCAGGAACAGGGCTGCGGCATCAGATTGCTCCAGCACGTACTTCAGCTCGTGGGATTTGTAGGCCGGGTTGATGGTGACTAGCACGGCCCCGACCTTGCCCGTCGCGAACTGCAGTTTCACCCACTCGGGCACGTTCTGGCCCCACACGGCGACGTGGTCGCCCTTCTCTATTCCCAGCGCCATGAGCGCCCGGGCGCACCCTTCGACGACCTCTTTGAACTCAGCGTAGGTGTATCGCAGGCCCCTGTCAGCGTAGACGAGCGCTTCGTCGTCGGGGCGCCTTTCGTGTACGAGGTCGAGCAGAGCACCTACGGTCAGGCCTTCGATGTCCTCGGGGCGCATACTTTCCTCCTCGTCTCGGTCCCCACCGATGGCTTGCAGTCTAGCAATCGAGCCCTGGCACGCAAGCGCTTTGCAAGCATTTCAGCAAGCCAGTGCTTCAGCTTGACAGCGTCTTGTTCTTGTCTACCGCCGAGTGCTCGGAGCCGAAACAGCGGGAATGACGGTTCATCTATCCGTCGTTGTCGTGGCGGGCGGCGGTCGAGTCTTGCGGCACGAGCACGTTGAGGGCGTTATGGGCCACGGAGAAGTCCTGGGGGGTCTGGCTCACGACCTCCCCATCTATGTTGATCTGGAGTCCCGGGTCCGTCTCGAGCCGGACCCGCGAGGTACTGAAGTGGTGCACGCCATCGGTCTTGATGAAATCTCCGCTCTTGAGGTAACGGACGGCCCCGATCAGGTCCCGATGCCGTCCCAGATCTATGGCGTAGATGTCGAGGGTCTTGTCGTCTATGCTCGACTCGGGGGCGACGATCATGCCCCCGCCGTAGAAGCGGCCGTTGCCGACGGCGACCTGCAGTAGACGTTCGTACTCGACGGGCTCGTGGTCCCCGTCGGGGAACGTCAGCCTGGCGGAGAAGGGCTCGTGTTTGAGGAACGCCTTGATGGCCGCCATAGGGTAGGCCAGGGGACCCGTGCTCTTCTTCAACCAAGGGGAGAGGGCCCGTGTGGCCTCCACTCCGAGCCCCACCGAGGCGACGTTCACGTAGAAATTGTCTCCTGCGAGACCCAGGTCGACGTCAACGATCTTGCCGTTCGCTATCGTTCCGCAGGCGCCATCGATATCCTCCGGTATGTCGAGCGTCCTGGCAAAGTCGTTGGCCGTGCCGAGGGGTAGGAGACCGAGGACCGTATCGCGATCGGCCAGAAAGTCGACCACGGAGCTCACGGTCCCGTCGCCGCCGCCCAGGATCAGGAACCTGTACCCGTCATCGAGGACCTCGCGCACCGTCTCCGCGAGCCGCGCGGGGTCCCTGATGGCATAGGTCACGCCAAGTGAGACATCGAGCTCCTGAAGACGATCGAGGGCCCGGAAGAACGCCCGCTCCCCCGTACGCGAACGGGTGTTGACTACCAGGGCCGCGTGTCTCCGCTCCGGACTGTCGGGCCGCCCGACGCTCTCGGAGTCTTTCGGGCTCGTTCCCTCAGGCATTGTTCTTTACCTCTTCCTGCAGCTTCTGGGAGTCCGTATACGTTCTGTGTGGGTGAAGGTTTCGCGCCACTCTCCAACGTTCATTCCTTGCCTGGTTCGTATACCATAATCCGAGACAGCGAGTCCGCAGGAGGAGGGTCGCGATCGCCGATCGGGTTGGCTTTGTGGGATTGGGCATCATGGGGTTGCCGATGTCACGAAACCTCGCGCACGCGGGCTTCGAGCTCTCGGTGTTCAACCGCACGAGGAGCAAGGCCGAGGAGGTGGCGGAGGAAAGCTCGGCCGAGGTTGCCTACAGACTCGAAGATCTGGCACGACGGAGCGACGTCGTCATCACCATGCTGCCCGGTCCGCCTGAGATCGCTGCGGTGGTCGCCGGAGACGACGGCCTGCTCGACTCTATGGGCCAGGGGACGCTGCTTGTAGACATGAGCACCAACTCGCCGGTCCTGGCCCGGAAGCTGGCGCGCGAGGCGGCACGCAAACGGATCGGGATGCTCGACGCGCCGGTCTCGGGCGGCGACGTGGCGGCCAAGCAGGGTACGCTCTCTATCATGGCGGGCGGCGAAAAGGAGGATTTCGAGAAGGCGAGGCCACTCTTCGAGGCGATGGGAGAGACGATCGTTCACGTGGGCGAGAGCGGCGCCGGGCAGGTCACGAAGGCGGCGAACCAGATCGTCGTGGCGCTTGTGCTGGAGGCCGTCTCAGAAGCCCTGGTGCTGGGTTCCAAAGGCGGGGTGGAGCCCCCAAAGCTCATCGAGGTGCTCTCCGGTGGCCTGGCGGCGAACAGGGCCATGGAGGTGAAACGGGACAAGCTCCTCGACCACGACTTCGAGCCCGGCGGCAAGGTCGAGTTTCATCACAAAGACCTGGGTATAGCGCTCGAGGCGGGCAGGGAGTACGGTGTGGCGCTGCCCGTCACTGCCCTCGTAGATCAGATGTTCGGGGAGCTAAAGGCAAGGGGAAGAGGCGGTTGGGACCACTCCTCACTTCTCACGCTGATCGAGGCGCGCTCGGGCATCGCGTAGGCACCGGCGCGTAAAAGGCCGCGAGGGCTTTGCATGGAAGTACGGGATCAGGAAACGAGGCCGAGCTCGCGGTCTGTCGCGTCGTGGCCGTACTTGTCCCTGGGCGGCCAGGCACGGCTCTTCCAGTCAGGGTCGAATGCAAACGAAGAGGTCTCGCGTTCCGGAAGAAGGGAGCCGTTACCCGCGCCTTTTGCATAATCGTAGTAGACCTTCTCGATCTCCTCCCTCGTGACCTGTTGTGCGGCGGGATGCGCGAGGCACGCCTCGCGCCACTTGCGCACCCTGGCGTAACGCTCTTCGTAAGGAAGGTCGAAGTCCTCGTAGTACTCCAGAAACCAGAACCGCATAAAGAGGGAGGTGAAGACCGTCTCGGCCAACCCGAACCGTGCGAAGAGGAAGGTGCCGTCGGGGTTGTGCCTGGTGAGGAAGTCGTTAAGCCCAGCCTACCGTTGAAGCATCCCGCGCCTGAACTCGTCGCGCTTTGAGGGGTCCTGGTTGAGCACGTAGCGGTAGCCCCACGCGGTGAACTCGCCCTCCATCGCGTTCATCATGCCTCCTACGGCGTGCCGGTACGGGTCGCGCTGGAACACGGCGGACTCGGGGTAGCGATCCTTAAGGTACCCGAGGATCACCATGCTCTCCTTGATGATCCCCCCGTCCTCCGTCTCGAGAACCGGTAGCGCCGTCGTACCCTGCGTCTTCTCCAGCAGCCACCCGGGCCGCGGGCGAGTAATATCCACGACGTGGAAATCGACGAGATGACGGCAGCCTTTGAGCGTGAGCAGGATCTCCAACCGCTGCGAGAAGGGGCACACCGGTATGTGGTAGACGGTCGGCGCAAGCCTCCCGGTAGAAGACTGGCTCATCTCCGAAACTCCCGTATTGGCCGTCATGCTTTGTCTCCTTCGAGCATGGTGCACCTCTCTTCGTAGTCGATGCCGTAGTAATGATATCCCTCAGAAGCACCCCTCGTCGGCATCCTGAAGTCTCCGACAGGACAGGCTTTCTACGCCCGCTTCACATCCTCGGGCTCGTGGCTTTTCGCAGAGCGGTACGCGGCGAACACGATCTCCAGCGCCCGCAAACCATCGAGCCCGCTCGCGCCGGCGGGTTCGCCCCCATCCACGCCGCGCAGGAAATCCGAGATCATGAGCTCGTTCATGTCCTCCCCCGTGTACGACCAGGACGGGTCGCAGGACTCGTGGTCGAAGGTCCTCAACGGACGGGCGAAGGGGTCGATATCGAGGACGCCCGCGGTGCCGGAGATCCTGAGCGTAACGTCGCCCCAGGTCGGAAAACCGTCGCCTCGGGACCAGCTCGGGTCTATTGTGGCGAAGGTGCCGTCCGCGAAGGCGCCGCCTTCTAGCTCCAGGGTGAGAATAGCGGCATCGTCCGTCTCCGTAGCCCCGAAGAACGAACCCACCTCCGCGTAGACGCTCTTCACCTCCACGTCGAGGATCCAGCGCAGGACGTCGGCCAGGTGAACGGTGTGATCCATCACCGCACCGCCGCCCGCCAGCTGTGGGTCGAGGAACCAGCCACCTGGCATCTGTCCGTGATTCGTTCCGTTAACGGCCAGGATGCGGCCCAGAGAACCCCCGCGTACGATCTCGCGTCCCCGTACGATGGAGGGCAGGTAGCGAACGGGGAAGGCTATCCTGAGCTGGCTTCCAGAGGCCTCGGAAGCCTCGATGATGGCCCGCGCGTCCTCGACCGTGGTCGAGATGGGCTTCTCGCAGAGCACATGCACGCCGCCGTGCAAGGTGGGGATCACATCCCTCGCGTGGTTGCTGTTCTCGGAGCAGACCACGACCGCATCCACCGCCTCGAACAGGGAATCCACACCCTCGAAGAACCGCACGCCGAAACGCTCCGCGGCTTGCGCGCCGCGCTCCCTGTTTTCGTCCGTTATGCCGACGAGTTCGGCAGCGTCGAGATCCTTCAGCACAGCGGCGTATGCTGGAGCGTGCACGTGGGCGAAGCTGACGATACCGACCCTGACACTCATGACCGTTCTCCCAGCGTCACGGCCTCTCCCGTCAGAACGGATTCGGTCGCAGCGAGGCTAATCCCGAGCGCCTCGTAGGCATCTCGCGCCCGCACGATGGGCTCTTCTCCTGTCGTAATGCACCGGATGAAGTGCGCGAGCTGTATCTGGTAGGGGCTCGTGCCCGAGGCGAGGTCGGGGGCTTCCCCCTGGGCGCCGATCAGCTCCAGCGTGGCCGGCCCAGTGCTGTCCGCACTCAGAAGGGCGCGGCTCCCCGCCACCTCAATCGAGTAGTTGAAGGGACCAGGATACCCCCAGTGTCCCTCGACGTGGGCTATGGCGCCACCCTCGAAGCGCAGCGTGACGAGGGCGTAGTCGAGGCGCTTGTACTCACGTCCGAGGATGCCGCGGGCGTACACCCTCTCGACGTCGCCTATGGCCCAACGCAGGAAGTCGAAGTCGTGGATCAGGAGGTCCACGAGCACGCCGCCGCTCGCGCGCCAGTTAGCATACCAGTCGTTCCAGCCACGCAGGAAGGGCGAGCGGCGGCTGGTGCGCACCACCCCAATCCTCCCGAGGTCGCCGGCATCGATCTTCTCCTTGATCCCCACGTACTCGGGGAAGAAACGCACGACGTGGCCGACGAACAGGCGTGGTCCTTCCGAGAAGGCGTCCAATATTTCCCTGGCGTCGTCGATAGTGCGGGCTATGGGTTTCTCCAGGATGACGTGTCTGCCCTCACCCGCAGCCTTCAGGGCGAGGTCCTTATGAAAGGAGGTAGGCAGGCAGATGTCCACCACCTCGACGTCCTCCGCCGCGACGAGCTCACCGTAAGAAGCGTAAGGCCTCGCCCCCACCAGCCCGGCGCCGGCCACGGCGCTCTCTCTGTTGGCATCGGCGACCCCGACCACCTCAGCCCCGGGGATGCTCGCGTAGGCGTTCAGGTGTACGCCGCCCATAAAGCCGGCTCCTACGAGGCCGATCCGCACTCGCGCCCTCCTTCGGTCTCGTTCAAAGCTAGGAGTCCTGGCCCTGTTGGATGAGGTTCTCGAGGTTCTCTTTCAGGTTGCGCGCGGCCTCTCGGGGCGTGATGTCTCCCAGGAGCGAGGCGTTGAACTGCTCCTGCATCTCCAGGGAGATGTCCGAATAGTAGGGCGAGACCGGACGCGGGCGCGTGTGCTGGAGGGCCTCCCTGGCAAGGGCAACGACGGGGACGCTCTCCCGTATCTCGGGGTCGTCGTAGAGATCCGTCCTTGTCGGCAGGTAGGAGCCTTTGACGGCCCTGTACTTCTGCTGCTCGGGCGCGGTCAGGAACTCTATAAACTTCCAGGCGGCGTCTGGGTACTGCGAGCTGGTGCTGATGTAGAGCGGTTGGTCCCCGACCGTGCCGTTTCCCGGTTTCCCGTCCGCCGAGGGCAGCTCGGAGACGCCAACCTGCCCGGGCTTCACCTTCGACTGTTCCGGGTCGCTGGTCAGGGCGTAGACGTAGGGCCACTGGCGCAGGAAGACCGCGTCGCCGTTCAAGAAAGCGCCAGCCGACTCGTCCTCCTTGTAGACCGAGACCGCCTTCGGTGAGACACCGTCGGTGATCATGGATCGCTCGGTCGCAAGGCCGGCTATGGCCTGGGGGCTGTCGACGATGACCTTCGATGGATCTGCTGGGTCGAGTACGTTGCCACCGTGCGACCAGATATATTCGCAACCGTCGCACACCCCTCCCTCGTACCTCGCCCCCTGAAAGACGAACCCGAACCTGGTGCCGGATTTCTCGCGTACCTTGCGGGCCATCGTTTTGAGCTCGTCCCAGGTCTTCGGGGGACCGCCGTAGCCGCTCTCTTTCAGCAGGTCTTTGCGGTAGTACAGTAGGCCCGTATCCGTGAACCACGGCATTGCATAAGGCTTGCCATTGTAGACTATGGCGTCGACCGAGCCTGGCAGGAACCTTTGCTGGTCGCTTTCGGGGAAGCGGTCCGACAGGTCGGATACCCAGCCGCTTGCGGCCAGCTCGGCGGTCCAGATGACGTCGCCGAGAATCACATCGAGGTCTTCCCCGCCGGCCTGGAACTGGGTCCTGAGCTTGTCCAGGCGCTGCCCGGTGTCCGCGTTGCCTTCGCGAAAGACGACCCTGTACTTTCCCTTGTTCTTCTCGTTGAAGTCGCTGATTAGTTTGGCGATGGTACTAGACTCGTCAGGCGGGGTGGTAAAGTAAAACTCGGTCGCTCCACCGCCCTGCTTGTCCCCGCCGCAGCCCGCGGCCCCGAGAAGCACCGCGCCGGCGAGACCTGTCCCGCCCGTTTTCAGGAAGTTCCTACGCGAGAGCCCCCTGGGCTTGGACCTTCCCACACGCT
>DATDKB010000351.1:0-2633 GCA_036520255.1 Rubrobacter sp.
GAGGCAGAACGGCGGCAACAGATCCAAATTGTTCAGGTTCTCGACTATGTACACCTCGTTGCCCAGAAGCGCGTAGTGGGCAGGGTTCTCCGTGGAGACCGTAGCGTCTACGGCGAGCGTGTCGCAGCCGACGAGCGAGACGCCTTTGTCCGCCAGATACGCGGCGGCCTCGCCAGAGAGGCCGGGCCAGTCTTCGAGGAAGCGGCGTCCATCCGGACCAGTCGCCCACCTGCGGTCCCACCCGTAGCGGATCAGGACTCTATCCCCAGCCTCGATGGGGCCGTGCTCGGCCTCCCACGCTTCTATGCGTCCCGCACCCAGAAGGTCGCCGGCCTCGAGGTCGGTGACTTCGATGGTCGCAGCGCGTCCAGCGAGGCGGTCGAGGGGGATCTCATCGGTGCCGTAGTGGGCAGGTCCTTCGGGGATGAAGTGGAGGGGCGCGTCCATGTGGGTTCCGGTGTGCTCGCCCATCGTGAGGCCGAAGTGTAGGGCGTCGTCGCCGTAGTCGTAGGACTCGTAGATGACCCTGCCGAAGCGGGCGTGGGTCGGGTAGGCGGGGATGTCCTCCTCCAGCGTGTGGGAGAGGTCGATCCACTCGTAGCCGTCGAATGGCCCTTCCACTAGGCCTCCTGCGGGACGGCCGATTCCTCCTGGCCAGCCGATGTCTCCCGGATCAGCGAGATGGGCACGAGCGTCAGGAGGCAGATGCCGGCGAGAAAGATGTAGTGCCAGGTGAAACCGTAGTGCTGGACCATGAACCCGGCCACGGGGGCAGCCAGGAAGCCCGCCGAGCCGAGGCCTATCCCTATCATCAGGCCGAGGCCGGAAGATGCTCCTTCCGGGACGGCATCTATTATCGAGGCGTACATCACAGGGAAGGGGGAGTTGCGGAAAATGCCCCAGCCTATAAGGATGATCCAACCCAGCGCGCCGCTGCTGATAAAGATCATGAGCAAAACGGTCAATGCCCACCCGACGGCAAGGATGCCAAGGGACCACTTGCGTCCCCTGTGATCCGAGACGGTGCCCCAGAAGATCTGGCCCATCCACCCCGTTATGCCCGAGGCCCCCGCGACCACGGAGGCCGCGGCGAGCGAGAGGCCGGCCTCCCTGGTCAGCTGCAGCGTGAGGAACGAGATCACGCCCGTCTCGGCCCACAAGAATAGGAAGTTCGCGACGACCGAGAGCCTCACGTTGCGCTCGGTGAGCGCCAGCTTCATCGCCTCCCAGGCGGTCGCAAGAGGTCTTTCCTCCCGCTCTTCGTCGAGATCTTCATCCGTCACCGAGGGGGTCATGTCGTGTTCCACGATCCAGGCGTTCACCCTCCTCAAGTTCTCCCGCCGGGCGAGCACTATCTGCACTACAACGACGGGTATCGCGAGCAACGGGATGAAAAGGAACACCTCGCGCCAGGTGCCCACAAGGAGCACGGCCCCTATAAGGACAGGCCCGAGGAACTGGCCGATGGGGAAACCAGTATGGTGCGTACCGACGGCGAAGCCCCGGTCCTCCTTCTGCCACCACTCGCCGACCATCGCCACGTTGACAGGCTCCATCCCGCCGGTTCCGATGCCCATGGTGAACCGCAATATTTGTAGCTGTAGGAGCGTCTGCGAGACGGCCGTCGCGACGGCGGAGATCACCACTATTGCCACGGCGACGGCCCACGTGTACGCCCGCCTGACCCCTTTTCCCAGGGAGTCGCCGAACACCCCCAGAACGATGCCACCAGCCATCGTGCCGGCGAAGCTCAGGCCGACGAGGACGCCGCCCGTGGTCGGGCTAAGGTTGAACTCTTTGAGGATGCCGGGCAAGACCGTGGGCAGAAGCACGCGGTCTATAGAGGTTATGAGGATGGCGCCTGTGGTTACCGCTAGCATCCACCACGAAAGCGCATGACCTCTAGGGATGTATCTGTTGCGAGGCGAGGCCTCTGGGCTGACGTTACCGGCCATGCTTCTCCTCTCCAGACTCCGTGCCATGCACACGAAACTCCAACCCGAGCGTTACAGGATCCCCCAGATCCGAAACCGCCCCCGACGCGCGCACTATACCCCGCCCCGACGATCCGCGGCAACCGTCTGATGGCCCCGCATCGTACCTACCAGGAAGCTGGCCTCTCGACGCCGAGGAACTCCTGCAGCAGTGCCGGAACAGGCTCGGCGCACTCTTCTGTAAGTGCTCCCTCAAGCCTCGATGCTGGTTGAGCGTCTCCGGGATGCGGTACTCGGCGAGCAACAAGCTTAGCTCGGCCACCCGCGGGCTCAGGGCAAGCAGCCGCTCGTACTGACCGCGCGTCAGTCCGGGGGTCTGTCGATCCGTAAGACATTCATGGCGGCCGATGGGACTGCTTACGGCTATGCCGTAGCGCTCTAGACCCCCGTGGACCCAGGCGCTCGCCCGCCCGTACCATCCGGGTTGGGTCCACGGGATCAGCGATTCCTGATCCGTCACCGCCTCGGCCGGGCGCTAACCTTTCGGGCTGTAGCGATCGGGGTCCTGGAAGACGTCTATGACGCAGGTTCCGTCTTCGAGGATGGCCGAGTGTTCCGCACCGCCAGGGATATCGTACGTTTGGCCGGGTTCGTAGGTGGCCTGTTCGCCGTCGATGGTCAGGTGCAGGCGGCCGGTGA
>DATDKB010000352.1:0-3186 GCA_036520255.1 Rubrobacter sp.
GGAGGCGCCCTACGCCGATGCCGAGAGTGAGCGGGATACGCGCCGGTACCGGGGCAAACTGGGGGAGCTTCAGGAAGTAGACGACATGGTGAAGCGCCTGATGGGCACCCTCGCCAACACCGGCCAACTCGCCAACACCTACGTCTTCTACTTGACCGACAACGGCTACCTGCTCGGCGAGCACGGGCTGACAATGAAGAACATCCCGTACGAGGAGGCTTCGCGTACGCCTTTCATCGTGCGCGGGCCCAACATCAGGGGCGGGTTTGTGAGCAACGTGATGGTCTCCCACGTGGATATCCCCCCAACGTTGCTCGACCTCGCCGGTGCGCCCTGGTCGGACCTCGACGGCAGGAGCTTGGCACCGGTCTTCGCGGCGGACGGCGAACGACCCTCAGGGTGGCGCGACGAGGTCTACGTGGAAGACCTCGGCCGCGGGTGGCGTATGCTCAGGACGCCCGGGTGGGCCTACGTGGAGTGGGATGACCGGGGAAAAGAACTCTACGACATGTACACCGATCCCTACCAGTTGCGCAGCCTGCACGCCGACCCCGATAAGGCCGGCCTAATAGCCCAGCTTTCCTCTCGGCTGGAAACCTTCAAGAGTTGTTCGGGAGACTCTTGTCGAACGGCGGAAAGCGTCTAGAGAACCGCCCTAACACGAGTAGTGTCTCCCGCCCCTTCTTCGGCATGCATCCCGCACGCCGGGAGGTAGAGGAAGGGGCACCTTTTTTGCTTCCGAAACGCCCACCGTTGCAACTTCGGAGAACTCCGTGCCTGCGAACTTCGGAGAACTCCGTTACACGGAAGTCCAACTTCGGAGAACTCCCCTTCCACGCACCCCGGTGAATAGAACAAACCGGGGGTTTTCGGGACCCCCGGTTTGCTCGTCTACCGTCGCGTCTTCCTGGCTACTGGCGCCCCGCCGCTCTTGGGGCTTTACTGGGAGGAGTTGGAGAGGAGCGCGCGGAGGCGGCCATCGCGCAAGAAGAGCGCGAACCACACCAGCACCCCGACGAAGGCCGGGAACAAGAACCACGGATCCTCGACGCGCACCTGGGTTGCCACGGCGCCGCCGAGGTAGCCCGTCAGCAGGATCGCGCCGAGGATAGCCGTGCGCGGAACGGCGTAGAGGGCCGTGCAGACGAGCAGGGTCACGCCGATCCCGAAGGCGGCTCCCTCGGGGTAGCCGAGCCGGGTGGTTGCCTGGACGACGGGCTCCACCATCATGGCCTTGGTGATCCCGTCGAAGGCCAAAAACGCGACCACGAGGGCGCTCACGACGCGGCCCGTCCAGCGCGCTACCTTCGGGGCGATCCCGGGGGAAGCGCTCGAGCCCTCGACCGTTGCCTGTCCGTACATCTTCATCCTCCGTCCGTCTTCCTGCATCGACGGGGGCAGTATACAGATTATAGTTGTTTTTTGCAACTACTAATTTTTGTTTTAATTGTTCTTAGTTGCCAAAATACACGCCGCGTAGTAGACTGTGCCGCATGGCTACCCAGAAGACGGAGTATGCACCGAACTGGCGCAGGTACCGCGACGCGTGCGGGGCGGCGCAGGGGCTGGACCTCGTGGGGGAGCGGTGGGCGCTACTCGTGGTGCGCGAGCTCCTGCTTGGGCCGAAGCGCTTCACGGACCTGCGCAAGGGCCTGCCTGGCGTCAGCACGAACATCCTCGCCGACCGCCTCGAGATGCTCGAGATGTCGGGGGTGGCGCGCAGGCGCACGCTGCCGCCGCCGGCCGCTTCGAAGGTGTACGAGCTCACGGAATGGGGGAGGGAACTCGGGCCGGTGGTGGAAGCCATCGGGCGTTGGGGGGCCCGCTCCCCGTGGAGGAGCGAAGAGGACGAGATTGGCGTGGACGGGCTCATGGTGTCGTTCCGGACGATGTTCGATCCCGAGGTCGCCGGGGACCTCGAGGCCAGCTACGAGATAGTTCTGGGGGACCAGGGCTTTGGTCTCGAGGTGGAGGACGGGAGCATCCGGGTATACCGCGGCGCGCCGGCCGACCCGGACGCGAAGATCGAGACGGACGTCGACACGCTTGCCGCGCTCGTCTACGAGGGGCGTGACCTCGACGAGGCGCTCCGAGCCGGGGAGGTCGAGGTTGGGGGCGACAGGTCGGCCGTGGAGCGCCTGACAGGGCTTTTTGCGCTGCCGGAGCCCGCCCCGAAGCCTACGGGAGCCAAGCGGGGGTAAGCCGAAGCCCGTCTCCGATGAGCAGCACCCGTGGAACGACGAGCTGCCGCGAAGTTCCGAGAACCCCCTCGAGGCGAACTTCTGAGAATTCTTCTTCTACGCACTCGGATGAATAGGGCGGCTAGTCTGCCTGTTCGCCTTTTAGGGCCGTATCTGAACGCAACCAAAAAGAGACGTGGGTCGGCTGCAGGCCCCTGAAATCATGAACTCAACCGGCCGTCAGCAGCTTCATCGTCTTCTCGGCGGAGCATGGCCTCTGCCAATAGTAGCCCTGGGCGAAGTCGCAACCCACCGAGCGCAGTTCATCCAGCTCCCCGGCGGTTTCCACCCCCTCGGCCACCACCTCGAGGCCCAGCGCGTGCGCGAGGCGTGTGGTCGCCGAGACGATCGCCCGGTTCTCCGGGTCTTCGTCTATCCCCTCGACCATCGAGCGGTCCATCTTGAGGATGTCCACTGGGAAGCTCTTGAGGTAGGTGATCGAGGAGTAGCCGGTACCAAAATCGTCCATGACGAGCGTCAACCCAAGGTCTTTTAGTGCCCACAGGATGTCCCGGGCGGTCGATCGCTCCCCCATCATCGCGCTCTCGGTGATCTCCAGAGCTAGATCATGCGGGTCCATCCCGGTTTCGGTGAGGGCGGCGGAGACTTCTTCGACGAGCTCGGGGTGGCGAAACTGGCGGGCGGAGAGGTTCACGTACATCCTCAGGGGTGCCTCGGGGGGGATCTGCTCTCGGAAGATACGCCCTCGGCGGCAGGCCTCCGCGAGCACCCCCCTACCCAAGGGGATGATCAGGCCCGTGTCTTCGGCCAAAGGGATGAACTCCGAAGGGGCCAGCGGGCCCCGCTCCGGGTGCTCCCACCTCAGCAGAGCCTCAAAGCCGACCGTTTGGCCGGTACTTATCAGCACCTGGGGCTGGTAGTGAACCCGGAACTCCTCGCGCTCTATCGCTCCTCTCAGGTTTTCCTCCAGCCGCAAGCGCTCGAG
>DATDKB010000353.1:0-5782 GCA_036520255.1 Rubrobacter sp.
AAGCCGGGGCGCGCACACGCGAGGCGTTGATCGAGGCGATGGGCCGAGCGCTGGAGGCGGTTACGGCACAGGACGCCTGTGGCTTCTTCGAGCACCGTGGTTACCGCGCTGCGGCCCAACTGCTATGACAAACCCTCTAGAAGCGGTCCTAGAGAATGCCGTGCCGGGCGGCGTACGCCGCGGCGGCCGCTCGGGATGGGAGATCCAACTTCGACAGTACGCTCGAGACATGGCGATGCACGGTGTGTTTGCTGATGGTCAGTCGGTCGGCGATTTCCTTGTTGCTCATCCCGTGCGCCACCAGGTGGAGGATTTCTGCCTCGCGCTGACTAAGGCCTAAGAAGTCCTTGGTCCGCTCGGGCATCGTGTTCTCCATCTCACGCAGCAGGGCCGCGGCGGCGCGTGCGTCACCTTTCGCGCCGAGGTTCTCGAAGGCGACGAGTGCGGCGCGCACCTCCGCTTCGGCTACCTCGGGGTCGGGTTCGCGCAAGGCTTGCGCGAGAAGCAGGCGCGTGCGGGACGCCTCGAAGGGCATCCCTAGGCTGACGAACGCGCTCACGGCCGCGTCGAGGTGATGTCTTGCGTCCGTGCCGGATGCAAGAGCGCTGCCCTGAAGGCGCTCGCCACGTGCGCGCATGACCCGGCAACCTAGGGCGTCGCCCAGCTTGCCGAGCTTGCGGCCTCTCTCGGCGGCGACCTGGGCCTGCCCCCGGCCGATCTCTGCCCCACCGAGCAACTCCAACAGCTCGGCGCCCTCCAGACGATCCTCGCCGCCGATCACGCCCAGTCGGCGCTGGATCGTTGCCACGGCCAGGGCGAGCCTGCCTCGCAGCAGATGGATGCGTGCGCACACTGGCGCGGCCGCTTCGTGGTCCTCGAAGCCGGCGAGGAGCCGCTCTGCCTCTTCGACGCGACCTTGAGCCAGCCTGAGCTCGGCCAGCCTCGCCAGGGCCTTACCCCGCAGGGCGGGCATCGCGTCCCCCGACAGCTTGAGCGCCTCAAGCAACTCCGATTCGGCGTTCTGCCAGTCTCCAGAGGCAAACAGGACGCCTCCGTAGTGGGCGCGGCAGGTGGCGTTGAGGTACGGGCAGCCGTAGCGTTCGATGAACCGGTCCATCGCCCGAACCCACTGCACGGCCCGCTGGGAGTCGGCGCAGCGGTCGCACGATTCCATCATCCGGCAGGCGGTGACGATCACGGTGTCGAGCTGCCCCTCGCCGGCGAGCGCACCTGCCATGGCCTCATCAACGTGGGGCATGCCCTCGTCGACCCTGCCCTTGGCGATCAACGCCGCCCCGATCTCACTGAGGGCGCACAGCTCGAGGTCGCGGTCGCCACCCACGACGGCCAGCCTCAATGCTTGGCGGGCCAAGTCCTCTCTCTGGTCAGGATCGGGACAGCAACATGCCTTGATGAGCGACACCCGACCTCGAAGGGGCTCGAGGTCGAACCGGTCAACCAGCCGTGCGGCGCGAGCCACCCATCCAGCGGCGGCGGCGTGGTTACCGAGGTTCTCGTGGTAGAGGAAACAGAGCTCAAGGGCGGCGCTGGCCGCCTGTGCCGGGTCGGAGTGACGGCGGAACGCGGCGTACGCCTGTTCCAGGTAACGTACAGACTCCCGGGTTTCTCCCAGCCACCACAGGACTATCGCGAGCCCGAACATGACCTCGGGCGACTCGTCCGCTTGCAGGCTGTGCTCGAACGCGCAGCGCGCCTGCTCCCAGGCTCCCTGGCCCATGGCTTCCAAGCCCGCCTGAGCTGGTGCTGAGGATGGTGGAGTATCGTGCGTGTTCAAGTCTCTGCGCCCCTTTCCGACGGACGCCAGAATGCTACCTTTCCGCCGTACGCTGGGCAAGTTTCAGGCCGTTCTCTTCCGATGAAACCGGGTCGGCGTCCCGCCAGCTATTGTCAGACAAATACTCCCGTTGCGGTTCCTTTGGGCACAACAGGAAACAGCTTTAGGAACCGCAACGGTTAGATTGTGGTCGACCTCAACACCTTACCGGCACGGACCACGAGCAGTACATCTCGGTCTTACTACCCATCGTTTCCGACCCCTGAAACCACTTTGACACCACCGGGAGCGCAATACGGTGCAACACGGAGCGACCCGTAGCAGAGAAAAACGCCTAGAGATTCGAGACCGTACTGCAACCGTACTGCACCGGGTCGGTACGGATCGGTACGCAGTAGGACGGGCGGCGCCACCGCGGCCGAGTATTGGCCTTCGGTAAGCCACGTACCGATACGTGATGGTACGCTCCAGGATACCCGCAAGCCAACTCGGACTGAGATTAGAGCGGGTTGCACAATAGGTGATGGTCGTGCGAAGCTATACAGATGAACGCATACTCGCTCGACCTAAGGCTGAAGGTGCTAAAAGCCATCGACCGCGGCATCCCGCGCAAGGAGGTGGTTAGGACCTTCGGCATCCCGATGCCCACACTGGAGAGGTACCTGAGGCGAAGGAGGGAGGGGGTGGGGTTGGACCCGGGAAGATCGACCGGACGAACGCCTTCCATTTGCGCGTCTCCCGAGGAGAGGCGAGCCCTGTGGAGGCAGCTCGAAGAGAACGACGAGGCGACGCTCGCGCGTCACTGCGAGCTGTGGGAAGGGGAGCCGGGAGTGAAGGTTTCCATCTCTACCATGAGCCGTGCGGTGCGCAAGCTGGGCTGGACGTTCAAAAGAGTCGTTGGGAGCCACAGAGCGAGACCAAAAGAAGCGAGGTGCTTGGCGCCAGCGCGTGAGGCTTCTCGATCCGGCTCCGCGGGAAATACGGCAGGAGCCTGCCGGAGATGGCGCGCCAAGCGTTCCGCCATCGGGGATCCCGCCCAAGGTGACGGCGGGACGCACGATTTCCCGCACGGCGCGCCTTCGGATGTTTAGACTGGGCGGCATGAAAGCCATTCGTACGGCCCCCAAGATGCCGAGCGTCCTCCTCTATGTGGGCGTCGTCTCCTCGGTGCCCACCGCCGGAGCGCCGACACGCGAGGGTTGCGGTCGAGGCTAGATGCGTCCAGTGCGCCTGTCCGGCCGCGAACCGTATACAGCGCCGCCCTGATCGGGCCATTCCCGGTTCGGAGCGTGCTCGGGAGCTAACTGAACCTGACGATAGCTTCGTGCGCTGGCGCTGGTGCTGATCGCCCTGACGCAGGGGCGGCTGGGATACCGTCCGGAGGCAGCCCAAGAGCCGCGCGTGCGCTGGGGCCCCAGAGCGATCCCCCTCTTTCTCCTATTCACCGGAGTGCGTGGAGAAACTGTTTGGAAAAGCGGTCGGGGTAGCCCGGGAACTCTGGCGCTATCGGGGCGGGTAGCGCATCATGCGGGTACACACCCTAGGGGAGGCCATCATGGGAACCATGGGAACCGACGCGGCGCGCAGGCTCATCGAGGAGCTGCTCGAGACCTAAACGCCCGCGACCTCGACCGGGCGGCGTTGCTGTACGCCGAGGACTGCGAGTACGTCAACCGCGCCTACGGCATCGAGCTGAGGGGACGAGACGGCCAACGCGCGAACATGCGGGCCTTCCTGGGAGTCGGCGATGCCCACGCTAGGCAGCGGGTTCCTACCCAGGCGGGCCCGCAAACGCTCGCGAAGCGCCGCGTTGAGCCGCTCGAAGGTCCCCTCCATGCGCCATCTCGCGAACCATCAGTAGACGGTTTCCCAGGGCGGAAAGCTCATGGACAGTAGGCTCCAAGGGTAGCCGCTCTTCAAGACGTAAGAGATGGCGCCTGCGATCTCGCGGGTGCCACGGGTTCTCGGTCGTCCTCGCTTGTTGGGGGCTGGGACGTGGGGCTGCAGACACGCCCACTCGTCATCGGATAGAGATCGGTCGAAAGGCACTTTTTCATGCTCGATTGCGTACGTCATCGACCTACCCCGACCGCTTTTCCAAACGGTTTCGGAGAAACCGTCTAAAAAGTCCCGGTAGCCTCTAAAGGATAGCCTTAGGAGCCTGAGAAAAACGGGTAAACGAGCCCTGTTTCCTTGCGGTGTGCCAACCACAAGACTCTCGTGAACCGCCACTGAGCTACTCTTTAGACAGTTTCGGAAGGTAGATTCCGCGAACTTCGCGTGTACAGGTGTCTAGCTTCTAAGTAGTTCGCGCCGGTGTGAAAATATCCCGGCGTTGGGACGAGCCCCGCACGGCCGAAGGCGCGTTTTATGGGGCTGTCTCGCGTGCGATGCGCTCTACCTCCTCGCGAGGGATGTGGATCGCGCCGGCGAACTTGTCAGCCTTGAGCACCCCGCGTTCCACCATATCCTCGATTTGCCCACGGGTGAGGCCGAGATACTCTGCCGCCTCCACCACGGTGACCTGCTTGCGGTGTTCGTCTTCCATCCTACTAACCTCCTTGCCCGGCGAAGACCTGGGTCCGGGACGCCCCATAAGAATATACCTGCCCTTCCCCTCCTTGCCCTTATTCACCCGAGTGCGTGAAGAAACCGTCTGATAAATTGAGATGGGCCCAAAACTAGACCCTATGAGCCACCAAAGCCACCCGACCAGACCTCGCCAGCTATTTATCAGACAATCTCCGGAAGGTTTTTTCTCCGAGGTTGGACTTCCGCTTTACGGGCTGCTAGGAAATTCGCAACACCTAGCAAGACACTGGCACCCGATCGAACTAGTCCATTTGGAGATGCGTGCGTTATCTGCAGGGGCGTATAGTGGTCTAGTCGCGGTGCACCCGGCCATCGCCAGCCGAACACGGACTTCATGGCGACCGGTTTTCGGTCGTAGCGGAGGCGCCCGATAGGATGAGGGAGAGACGGTATGGGAAGCGCTCGGTTGTACACACTTCCACGTGATGGACGCGCCGTTGGTGCTAGGGACCGACCACAACCTGCCCTACATCTTCGACTCGTTCGCGTATCGAGGCCATATCGAAGACGATCGCACCTCCGTTCTGCTGAAGCACCCACAGCCCCGCGAGGATGAACTGCCCCTGACACAATCCGTCGGCAACTTCGACGTGCTCCGAGGGCACTAAGAGTGCATTTTCAAAACCTGGTGCAATCGGTTCAGTGTGAGCGTGAAGGTAACGATATCCCACCTTGGTTTCCTCCATTTCGGCTCTGTGCTCTTTAGCCTCACATTCCCGAACGGGAGTTTTGAAATGCACTCTAAACTCGGACGGGCGAGCACGGCCACTCGGAAGGGCCGAGGCGTAGCAGCTTCGGCCCTACTTCCTCCTATTGGGCTCATCGCATGGTCCGAGGAAGATCGTCCGCTAGCGACCGCCGAGCCCGTGGTCTCGTGAAGACCTCGAGCTCGCCGTCGCTCATGGGGCTCCGACGTCGCCTTTTGTCGAGGCCTCCGCCCCCGATTCCCGCAGGCGCAAGGAGAGCGCGAAGACGGCGAGCCCGGCCACGGCTATGATCCCGAGGGCGGCCCTGAGGCCGATCGCCTCCGCGAGGCCACCCACGAGCGGCGGTCCGAGCAGAAACCCCCCGTAGCCGATGGTCGTCACCACCGAGACCGCCGCCCCGGCCCTCCCCGGCACGAGGTCCCCGGCCACCGAGAAGGCCAAAGGCGCCACCGCCGCGAGCGCCAGTCCTACGAGCAGGAACCCGCCGACCACGAGCGCGGGGCGCGTCGTTGCGAGCGCTAGCAGCATCCCGACCGCCGCCAAAGCGCCCGAGCCGAGCAGCGTCCGGTGGTTGCCCACGCGCCCGATCAGCCAGCCGCTGGCGAGGCGGCCCAGCGCCATCGCCCCGTAGAAGACGGCCACCCCCGACCCGCCGACGATGGCCGCCAGCCCCAGCGTGTCGCGCAGG
>DATDKB010000354.1:0-2912 GCA_036520255.1 Rubrobacter sp.
GCGAGGCTCCCCGACTACCACGGGCGAGGGCAAAAGAGGATTGAGGATTAAAGGAAAGCCTCGAATACTAGAGCGATAGTCGATGAAGTTGGACCATTTCTGCGATGCTTGCTTTCAAGCATAGGGTGGGAGGCTCCGGAACACGCGACACGCTACCGTCAGACCGGGGAAGGAGCAGAGGTCCAATATCACTGCATAACGTTATAGAGGGTGTCTGAGAAGTGGCTCGTGGCGGTAAGATGCGGCTCCCGAAGCGCGAAGGAGCTGCCGTGCCATGTCCCCTCGAAGATCCTACTCGACCGATCTCTCCGACGACGAATGGAAGATTCTCGAACCCCTCGTTCCGAACGCCAAGCCCGGCGGCCGCCCCCGAGCTCACGAAACACGCGAGCTGTTGAACGCCATCTTCTTCTACGTCTTGAGGGGAGGATGCGCCTGGAGGCTGCTTCCACACGACTTCTTGCCCTGGCAAACTGCCTACCACTACTTCAGGGCTTGGCGCATGGACGGCACCTGGGAGCAGATCCACACCGTCCTGCGAGAGAGGTTACGCCGCCTGGCGGGCCGAGAGCCTACCCCAAGCGCGGCTGTCATCGACTCCCAGACGGTCAAGACCACCGAGCAAGGAGGCATCCGAGGATTCGACGGAGGCAAGAAGATCAGCGGTAGAAGGCGGCATTTGTTGGTGGATAGCACCGGATTGGTGAGCGCGGTAGTCGTACACGAGGGGAAAATAGCAGACCCTGACGGCGCGAGGCTGTTGCTCGGGAGGGCTGTCGAGAAGCTGCCCAGAGGATGCAGAAGGTGTGGGCCGACAGAGGCTATCAACGGCAAGATCGGCGGGTGGATGAAGGAGCGGCTCGGATGGACTCTGGAGATCGTCAAGCCTCCGAGCAGGTGGGTTTGGGTGCCTCCTGGAGAGGAACCGCCACCCTACCCGAGAGGGTTCATCGTGCTGCCAAGAAGGTGGGTGATCGAGAGAACCTTCGCGTGGATCACACGCAACCGCAGGATGAGCCGCGATTATGAGTTTTTGGCCGAGACCACGGAGGCGTTGATCTATGTAGCCATGATCCGGCTGATGGTACGCAGGCTGGCCAAGGGGGTCGTGTGAAGGCTTTTCAGACACCCTCTAAGAGCTGAAAGCCTGCGAAGTTGGGCGCATGAAAATTAGTCTTGCTGAATGGCCATGCGGGTTTGGGGCTCCGGTGTACTGTCGGCGTGAAATCCTTATCCTCATTTTACTCCGGTGTTAGGAAGGCGAGTAAAGATTCGGGCCGCGCGGAATGCCCCGGCTACATCCCGCGTGCGGGTCGTCTGCAGCCGCGAGCACCGACCCTACGTCGGGCGCGACAGAGGAACGCGGCTCAGGACCCGATCGCGCTTGACCCAGACCTCCTCTTCTTGCAGAATTTAGGCTATGAGAATGGTATTTCTCGGAACCGAAAGCCGGGTGGAGGCGTAACGTGGACGAGCACGAACTCGAAAGAAGGATCGAGGCACAGACGGGCTCGGAGGCGCCGGTCGAGGAAGGCGCGCCGGCGGCCGCCCCGGCCATCCTCGCGCTCTCCGAGGCAAATAGCCGGGGGTTGCCGCGCGACGAGAATCCCGTGCTCGCCTACCTGGCTCGGCTCTCGCCCGGCTCGAGGCGCACCATGCGCGCTGCGCTGGAGACGATAGCCCGCCTCGCCTCTGCCGGCGAGGTCAGCGCTCTGGATTTCCCGTGGTGGCTGCTCAGGTACCAGCACTCGGCGGCGATCCGGGCGAAGCTCGCCGAAGGATACGCTCCGGCCACGGCCAACAAGATGCTCTCCGCCATGAAGGGGGTCTTGAAGTCCTCGTGGCGCCTGGGGCTCATGACGGCCGACGAGCGAGACAGGGCTTCCGATGTCGAGCCTGTGCGCGGCACGCGCCTGCCGCCGGGGCGCTCGATCCCTCGTGGGGAGCTGCGCTCGCTCTTCGAGGCCTGCGCCCAGGAAGCGAACGACCCGAGGATGCGGGCACGGGGCGTCAGGGACGCTGCGATGCTGGCCCTGCTCTACGTCGGGGGTTTGAGGAGAACGGAGCTCGCTGGCCTCAAGCTCTCTGACTACGAGCCCGAGACCAGGACCCTGAGGCTCAGGGGCAAGGGCAACAAGGAGAGGCAGGTCTACGCCGAAGGAGGCGCCGATCTCCTCCTCGCTCGTTGGCTGGAACTTAGAGGAGAGGGTCAGCCCGGGGACCCGCAAGCCCCCCTCTTCCTCCCCGTGAGGAAAGACGGATTAGTGCAGCACACCGACCCCCACGGCGAGAAGAAGGCTTCGCTTTCCGATCAGGCGGTATACAAGATGGTCAAGCGGCGCCAGAGGGAGGCCAACATAAAGGAGGTCTCCCCCCACGACTTCAGGAAGACCTTCGTCGGGGATCTGCTTGACGCTATAGGCGACCTCTCCACCGTCCAGAAGCTCGCGGGACATTCGGACCCCGCTACAACAGCCCGCTACGACCGTCGCGGCGAGCGGGCGATGCGGGAGGCCGCAAGCCACCTGCACGTCCCCCACTTCGGCGACTAGACTTCGGCGACTAGCGCCTCGAAAACCGGGGTGCCCGTACCCTTCGGAGCTTCGGCCGAGGTGCTCAGGAGCCAACCTCGCGCGGGCGAAATCACTTAGTATTCATAGAAGTGCGAAACATCACGGTCTTGCGGGGTGCGCTTGGCGTCCATAAAGCGACCTTCAACGAGAGGGTCGAGCGCCAGCTCCGACCACGCGGTCGGCGAGTGTAAGCCGCGCGCCGCACCCGCTGCACACGAAGCTCCTCGGGCGGCCATCGGCGCCCGACTCGTACCAGTCCCTTTCGCGCCTCAGAATGAGGATGATCTCGCCACACCCGCTGCACGCGAGCGCCAGACGCCCGGACACCTCTACCCTGGT
>DATDKB010000355.1:0-2756 GCA_036520255.1 Rubrobacter sp.
GCCCGTAACTCAGCGACGATGCGCTCCGTCTCCTCGGCGGCTAGGTGCTCAGAGGCGACGGCCCCTACATCCTGCGCGACGCTCTCCAGCACGGATAGCCTCACGCGAAAAACAAGCTCAGGTGTTAGCTCGAGGCTCTGATCCGCGCACAACTCCTGGGCAGCCTCCCGGGTACGCTCCCTAAACCGCTTTCGCCTGTCCTCCGGCATGGCGGCGTAGGATCCAAGGGCTATCCGTCGGCGCTCTTCCCCGTTCATCTACCCTCCACATCTGAAGATGGCCTGGGGCCCGCCTAACGTCGATGTCTCGCCCAGCCGGGGCTGGTTGCATCTCACTCTCTGAGAAATTCCAACAGATCGGCGTTGAGCTGGTCCTTGTGCGTGTCGGCCAGGCCATGCGGCGCGCCCGGATAGTAGATTTCCTTCGCGCCCTTGATGAGCCTGGCGGACTTATGCGCCGAGTCCTTGACCGGAACGATCTGGTCGTCCTCACCGTGCAGGACCAGGGTCGGGACGTCGATCTTCTTGAGGTCCTCAGTGAAATCGGTCTCGGAGAAGGCCTTGATGCTTTCGTAGGCATTCTTGAGTCCGGCCTGCATGCTCCAGAGCCAGAACTGATCCAGCACCCCCTGCGAGACCTCGGCGCCTGGCCTGTTCGCGCCGTAGAACTGGATCGCCAGGTCCTTGTAGAACTGGGAGCGGTCCTTGGTGAGGCCTGCGCGCAGGCCATCGAAGACCTCTAGCGGCAGGCCCTCCGGATTGGCTTCCGTCTTTAGCATCAGCGGCGGTACCGCGGAGACGAGGACCGCCTTGGCCACTCGGGATGTGCCGTGGCGTCCAATGTAACGGGCCACCTCTCCGCCGCCGGTGGAGTGGCCCACCAGCGTGGCGTCCTTGAGATCCAGCGCCTCGATGACGGCTGCAAGATCGTCGGCATAGCCGTTCATGTCGTTTCCGGAAGAGGCCTGACTCGACCGGCCATGGCCGCGACGGTCGTGCGCAACCACGCGGAAGCCGTTCTGCGCGAGGAACAGCAACTGGCCGTCCCAAGCGTCGGCGTTCAGCGGCCAGCCGTGCGAGAACGTTACGACCGGGCCTTCTCCCCAGTCCTTGTAGTAGATCTGGGTGCCGTCTTGCGTCGTGATCATGCCCATGGGATCCTCCAGGGTTGAGGGAGTGGCGACTGTTGCTGGTGTCAGCGCATCGGGTCTAGCGCTCTGCGAGTACGTCTCCTTCCTTGTCGGGTTTAGGCAGATCCTCCCTTTCGAGCGTAAGCATGAGCGTACCGTTGTAGCTACGGCGTTCAGGCTACACCCCTGGGGCACGCCAGCACATCCCCCCAATGCAGTATTTTTGTATTAATGTTATTAAGCGGGCTTCCGAGAACACCTAACTCCGGAAGTCTCCAACGTCCGAGAAGATTCCTTTTACGACGTTGGGTGCATATCCTGGGAGACCGCTGCTAGCGCGGTCAGGATCGCCTCCGCGACGACCTGTGGCTGCGACATCATGATCACGTGGGAGCCCTCGACCTCGGTGATCGTAGCCTCCGCGCGCTCGGCCATGGAACGGACGGCATCGGTGCCCACCACTTTGTCGACGGTAGAGACCACCGCCCAGGATGGCAGGTTCTTCCAGGCCGGAACTCCTGTAGGCTCTGAGAACGCCGACTCGGAGAGGGGGCGCTGGGTGGCGGCCATCAGGGCGGTCTGCTCCACACTCAGGTCGGCAGCAAAGACCTCATGGAATTTTTCGGGATCGATCGTAAACTCTGCCGCCGTCTCCTGGCCCTCTCCGGTAGGGTACTGGAGCGGAATCAAGGTCGGGCTCACGACGGAGTCCTTCGAGTTGCTTGCAATAGCTCCCAGGGGTTCGCCTTCGTCCGGGGCGAAGGCGGCAACGTAGACCAGCCCGACGACGTTGTTGGCGTTGGTGGCGGCGTTGGTGATGACCGCGCCGCCGTAGGAATGGCCGACGGCAAGGACTGGGCCGGGGATCTGCTCGAGAAAGTTGGCGATGTAGGCGGAGTCGATGGAGATGCCGCGCAGCGGGTTCGCGGGGGCCGTAACCTGTACTCCTTCTGCCAGCAGCCGCTCGATCACCTCATTCCAGCTCGAACCATCAGCAAAAGCGCCGTGCACGAGGACTACGGTGGGCTGGGATCCATCCTGCGGGTTTTCGCTCACGCCTTCCTCCTTGGTCGAGGGCCAGAAGCAGAGCTATTGCGCCTCCTCGCCCCGCTGTGTGAGGGGCAGCGTACACCCCTCGTGGGGACGGCGCATCCCCAGATGGGCCAGTTCGCGTAAACGTTTCGTTAAACGGGCCACGAACTTCTGAGAAATGGGACTTCTAGGAGGTTGGGTGAATAGCCGCCTGTGCGCGATGGCGGGGAACGGCCCGTACTCACGTGGCCCGACGTGGTGAGCGCATGTGTCCATAGGCTAAGGTATCCCACACCGCAAGACCGACCACGATCAGGCCTGCCGCGCCGCTGAGCGCGAGCGTTGGTATCGCGAAGCCCGCGGGTATCAAGGCCATCAGCGCGGCGACCGCGACCGCGCGCGACCAGGGCAGCACCCCGAACACGGCCCACTTGAAGAACGCCTGTCCGGCCAGAAACAGCGCCGTTCCTCCGAGAGTAAGTGTGATAGAGGCGAGCGTTCCGGGCTCGCCAGGATGCGCAACGGTGAGTTCGTCGGCGGCGGCGATGGCGATGATCCCGGCTATCATGGGCATGTGGAAGTAGGTGTAGGCGGA
>DATDKB010000356.1:0-4298 GCA_036520255.1 Rubrobacter sp.
TTCGTTCTCGTCTTCCCTTATCCTCGAAAAAAAGAACGGCCTTCCCGAGGTAAGGAGCATGCGCCTCTTCGGTGTCGAACCACGTTCGGCCAGCCTGGCGACGGGCTTCGAGCTTACCGGCGGGCATTTCCCGCGGAGCGACAATGAGCTAACCCTCGACGGAAGTTCCGCCGAGAGCGCGGGGCTCAACGTCGGGGACAGCGTCACGGTCGGAACGCCTGAAGGTCCGAAGAAGTTGAAGCTCGTCGGGCTCTTACGGATACCGGGTGGGTCCTTCGGCGGGCTAGCCTTCGGCATGGTGCCCCTATCATTCGGCCAGGAGGTCTTCGACAAGCGGGATCAGATCTCCGGCATCGCCGTCGAGGCTGCTGAGGGCGTCTCGGTCTCGGACCTCAGGAACAGCCTGGACAACAAGCTCGGAGAAGGGTTGCAGGTAGAGCGGTCCGAGACGCGCACCCAGCAGATCACCGGCCAGCTTCAGGGGTTCAAGATCGCGCTTCTCTTCTTCGCGGGGACCTCGCTGTTCGTCGGGGCCTTCCTCGTCTTCAACGCCCTCTCGATGACCGTCCTGGAGAGGACGCGCGAGCTCGGGATGCTCAGGGCCCTGGGTTCGACGCGGGCGATGATCGCCCGTTCCGTCGTTCTGGAGGCGGCCATCCTGGGCGCTTTGGGCTCGCTCCTCGGGGTGCTCTTCGGGTACGGGATGGCGAAAGGGCTCGTTTACCTGTTCGGCAAGGCTTTTCTCTTCAAGATCACGACCCTCATCCTGTCCCCCTTCGCCGTCGTCTCCGCCGTTGTCGTCGGCATCGCCGTCACGGTCATCGCCGCCCTCTACCCGGCCTTCATGGCGGGGCGGGTGAGCCCCGTCGCGGCGATGCGCGCCCGGTCGGGGGATCCCTCGGGCGAGGGCAAACGCTCGCCTGGCCTCTCGGTCTTCGGGCCGATCCTGGGGCTATTGCTCGCGGGCGCGGGGGTGCCCTGGATCTACTACCTCGCCAGAAACCTCTCGACCAACCTCGAAGGGTTCATATACGCGTCGGGGATCGTCGCGATCATCGCGACCTTCCTGGGCATCTCCCTGATCATCCCCGCCCTCGTCAGGCCGCTCGCGGCGCTGTTCTCTCCGGTGCTCAGGCTCCTCTTCGGGGTCGAGGGGAGGATGGCCGCGGCGAACGCGACGCGCAACAGGGGAAGGACGGCTCTGACGGCTTCGGCCCTCATGGTCGGCATCTCGCTCGTCGTCGCGTTCTCCGCCCTTGGCGGCAGCCTCCTCGGTTCCATCCGCGACTACCTCGATGGCTCCCTGGGTAGCGACTTTGTCGTGCAACCCACAGAGCAGACCTCCGACGCCGGCTTCTCTGCGAAGCTACCGGAAGAGATAAACCGTGTACGGGGTGTCGAGAGGACGACCAGCATCGTCTCGAGCTTCCGCCAGGACGGAAAGAAGCTGGACGCCGTCTTCGGTGTCGACCAGAACTACCCCGAGATCTTCCGCGTGAACTACGCGGCCGGAGGGCCCGAAGCGTTCTCCAAACTGGAAGACGGTGGCGCCCTCGTCGGCAAGCAACTCGCCGAGGACCGCAAGGTAGGCGTGGGCTCGAAGATAGAGATCCCAAGTCCCAAAGGCAGGAAGAAGTACTCGGTCGAGGGCATCCTCAAGAACGATGTTATCGGCGGCGGGACGGGCATCTACCTCTCCAAACAGACCCTTGCCGACGACTTCAACGAGACCGAGAGCGAGTTTCTAGCTGTAAAGGCCAGGCCCGACTCCGACCGCGACGCCCTGGAGCGCAAGATCAAGGATATCCTCGGAGATTATCCGCAGTTCACACTGTACTCAAACGCCGAATGGAAGGCGCAAATAGAGAGTGACTTCAACCGCCAGTACGTCTTTTTCTACGCGATCATGGGCGTGTCTGTGGCCGTTTCGGCCTTCGGGGTCGTCAACACGCTCTCCATGAGCGTCTTCGAGCGTACGCGTGAGATCGGGATACTCAGGGCAGTGGGGACGACGCGGCTGCAGATAGGCCAACTTATCATAGACGAGGGGGTCGTGATCAGCCTGATCGGCTGCCTGGTTGGCGTGGTACTCGGCTCGCTGCTCGGCTACCTCTTCGTCCAGGGCTCGGGCGCCGGAGGCTTCGAGATCGACTTCTACTACCCCAAACTACCGGCCCTCGCTGCCCTGCTCTCCGGCCTCTTTATAGGAATCTTCGCCGGCCTCCTCCCCGCCCGCTCCGCCGCCAGAAAGAGCATCGTCGAGGCCGTTCAGTACGAGTAACACTCGTCCCCGGAGGAAAAATTAGCGTACGCCCGCGTGAAAGGCATTCAGCATCGCCGCGAGTACCGTTAAGGTCTAGAATGGACCGGTCGTGGCTAGACGATGTTGGGGAAGGGTTTCTTGGTGGACGAAAAGCGGCGGGAGAAGAACAACCTCGACGACAGCGCGGTGCTTGAGTCCATTACTTCGCAGTGGTGGTCGTTTTCGTCTCTGGTCCCTCTGCTGACGGGCGCGCTCTGGCTGTGGCTGGCGGCGAGTAACGGCCTTCTGTCAATCCTGCTCGGAGCGGTGCCTGGAGCGCTGCTGCTAAGCACGGGGCTCTCGGGGCTTCTGTGGGCCGTGGAATCCAGGACTTTCCAGTACATGGCGCTCGCCTCCGTCCTCGGGGTGGTCCTGTCCCTGCCCGAGATCGTGCTCATAGGACCAGTGTTCGCGCTCGTGCTTGGGCTTGGTTCTGCGGCGAGCTTTCTCGCGGCGGGCTACCTGGCCCTGGGACAGCATCGCTGCCCTTCAAGCGTCCCTGCGCCCGATACGGGTCCACGCCTCGCCGCAAGGGCCGCGGTAAACGAGCTGATGATGTGCGGCCTAATCCTCACGAGCTGGCCCGTCGTGGTGGGTACGGCCGCCGTGCGCATCCAGCGTGAGGCTACAGAGGCGTATTCCCTGTTCGACGAGAAGGGCTGGTTCTCGAAGCCGGCCTCCTACCATAGGGACCCGCCGCCGCTCGAGGACCCTGATATCGAAATCATCGAACACAAGGGAAGAGAGGTCGAGCACCTCACCTTCGAGAGCCTCTACAAACCGCACGAGAACGAACCGGGGCGCGAGCGCTGGGTCGCCTACAAGCGCAACCCGACCGCCCACGCCTACATACTGCGCCATCCCGGTGAGCCGCGTCCGTGGCTGATCTGTGTTCACGGCATCCGGATGGGTACCATGAAGAAGAGCATGATCCGCTTCCAGCCGGAGTATTTGCACGACGAGCTCGGCCTGAACCTGATCATGCCCGTACTCCCCATGCACGGCCCGCGCGATACCGGCGGAATTATCAGCGGCGAGCGGACGCTCTCGGGCGACATCATGGATACTCTGCACACCGGCGCGCAGGCCGTGTGGGACCTCAGGCGACTCATCTCGTGGCTGCGCGCATGCGAGGGAGCACCAACTATCGGGGCGCTGGGCCACTCCTTGGGCGGCTACGCCGTCTCCCTGCTAGCCTCGCTGGAAGAGGACCTTGACTGCGTGGTAGCCGGCAACCCCGCGGTCGACCCCTCGCACCTGTTCTGGTCCAACGCGCTGGCCGTCGCCACCCATTCTCTTAGCGCCGAGGGCATTCGTGAGGAGACGCTCAAAGCGTTGTTACAGCCCGTCTCCCCGCTCGCGCTGGAGCCAGTAGTACCGCACGAGCGCAGGGCTATCTTCGCCGGCACGGTGGACCGGGTAATCCCCCCGGTTCAGGCCCACAGCCTGTGGCGCCACTGGAATGAGCCGCGTATCGGCTGGTATCAGGGAGCCCACCAGCGCTTCATACGCGCCCCGGAAGGCCGCGAGATCCTCGAAGACACCCTCCGCGCCGCCAATATGCTTCCGAAGGAGACGACGGAGGCAGCCTCTCACAACGGGTAACAGGTAAGCACGCCTGCTTCGCCTGCGCGTGCTGAAAGTGGAGCCCGCAAGGGCACAGCGTGCTATGTAACCTCCTTTACCCGAGCGCGTGGTGAACGCTGTTAGCATCTGCGACGTATACTCTCGACAGACCCTCGAAAAAGGTAGGTGGGCGCTCTGGCGGCGCTATCGGCTAGGCCGAAGAAGCGGGTGTCGGTTATCGGGGCCGGAATGGGCGGCCTGGCGGCGGCGATCCGGCTGGCGGCCGAGAACTTCGAGGTCGAGGTTTTCGAGAAGAACGACCAGGTTGGCGGGCGCGTGGGGAGGCTCGAGGCCGACGGGTTCTCGTTCGATACCGGGCCCTCGCTACTCTTGATGACCGACACGTACCGCGAACTGTTCAGCTCAGCGG
>DATDKB010000357.1:0-13409 GCA_036520255.1 Rubrobacter sp.
GTGGTTCGCCTACGGGTACGTCCGAAGATGTGCCTCGCCCGGGCTTACCTGGCTGATGCGCCGTTCCAGGCCAGAGTTTATGCTATCGTCGTTACGTGGCAGGGGAGGGCGTTGCTCTTTTGCTCCGCCCCGCGAAAGAAGGGGAGATCCACATGACAAGACGGACGCTCTATATGCCAGCGCTTCTGGTGGCGGCGGTGTTGATGGCTTGTGCGGCGGCGCTGTTGGCGCTCTCGGAGGAGGCGGAGGCTGCCTTTCCTGGCAAGAACGGCAGGATAGCTTATTCGGCCTTCGGCGGAGGAATCGATGGCGGGATATACACCATCAGCCCCGGTGGGGGTGGCAAGACCAAAGTCACCGACCCCCGTGTGAGCGGCGACGAAGAGCCCTCCTACTCGCCCAACGGCAGGAGGATAGCCTATTCAGACTACGACGGAAACGACTACGAGATCTACACCATCAACGCAGAAGGCGGGGGTAAGACGAAGGTAACCAACACCAACAACACGAACGACTTCAGTCCTTCCTACTCGCCCGATGGAAAGAAGATAGCCTACGCCGGGTACAACGGTGTCGGGGTGGCAATCTACACCATCAACGTAGGCGGGGGTGGCAAGTACAGGGTGACGGAGGGCAATGATCCTTCCTACTCGCCCGACGGCAAGAGGATCGCCTACGCGAGCAACCAGGACGGAAACGAGAACGAGATCTACACCATCAACGTTGACGGCGGGGGTAAGGCGAAAGTAACCAACAACGTCAAGGATGAGGAAGCCCCTTCCTACTCACCCGACGGCGATAAAATCGCCTACGAGGGCTTCAAAGGCCTAGGCTCCGACGACGATGAAGACTTCGACCACGAGATCTACACCATCAACGTGGGCGGCGGGGGCAAGACCCAACTTACCGACACCGCGGGCTTCGCCAGCGATCCTTCCTGGGGGACCCGTCCGTAGCGACTCTTTCCCGAGGGGCGGCCCCCAGGATTCCTCCTACCTACGAGGGGATCGCGACCAGGTTTGATAGCCAATCGCTCCGGTCGACGACCGTCACTTGACAGGGTTGATAGCTACTAATATTCTAATGTCAAGACATTTGTACATCACTGATAGGTGTGGGGAGAAGGTGGTGGATCGGGCGTCAGGGGTATTGGCCGGGGTGCGGCTGGATCACGCGAGCCCGGTACCTCTCTACCACCAGGCGGCGCAGGCGCTGGAGCGGGCCATAGAAGACGGACGGCTGCCGCGGGGTGGCAAGCTGGACGGCGAGCTGGACCTCGCGGAGCAGCTCGGGATCAGCCGTCCCACGATGCGGGCGGCCCTGAAGCAACTCGTGGATAAGGGGCTGCTCATAAGGAGGCGCGGCATCGGGACGATGGTCGCGACGAGGCCCGTAAGAAGGGCCATTGCCCTGACGAGCCTCTACGACGACCTCAAGGAGTCGGGCCGGGAACCGGCGACCCGCGTGTTGGCCTTCGAGGAGACCTTGTGCCCGCCGGAGGTCGCCGAGCAGCTAGAGCTCGGGCCGGACGCCCCCGTGTTGCGCTTCGACAGGCTGCGCGTCGCCGGAAGCGACCCGATCGCGCTCATGCACAACTTCGTGCCGGTCGGCCTGTTGGGCATCGAGAGGGATGATCTGGAACGGACCGGCCTCTACGACCTGTTCCGCCGGGCCGGCATTACCCCGCACGTCGCCACCCAGCGAGTCGGGGCGCGCAAGGCCGGCGAGGAGGAGGCCGAGTTCTTGGAGATGGAGCCGGGCGACCCCGTGCTGACGATGGTCCGGACCGCGTACGACACCAGCGGGCGCCCCATAGAGTACGGCTCGCACAGCTACCCGGCGGAGTCGTACTGGCTAGAGATGATGCTCGCGGGGTTGTAACGCGGGGTTTTTCGCCGGGGGCGGGACCGTCGGCGACGCGGAGTAGGACGAAGGACCGGATGCCCGACGGGGGTCGGACGGTAAGGGAAAGGGAGAAGCATGAAAAAAGACATCGGCGTGGCGGTGGTGGGCCTGGGGTGGATGGGACAGGTGCACACCCGAGGCTACCGACGCCTGCACGACCACTATCCCGATTGTCCCTTGAGGCCGCGGTTGGTTATGGCGGCCGACGCCGTCGAGGACCGCGCGCGGCAGACCGCGGAGCTCCTCGAGTTCGAGGGGTGGACGACGGACTGGCGGGAGGCCGTCGAGCACCCCGAGGTCGAGGCGGTGAGCATCGCAGCGCCCAACTACCTCCACCGGGAGATCGCCGTCGCGGCGGCGGAGGCCGGCAAGCACGTCTGGCTCGAGAAGCCCTGCGGGCGGGTGCCGGCCGAGACCTACGACATCGGGCGGGCCGCCGAGGAGGCCGGGGTGAAGAGCATGATCGGGCTGATGTACCGCCACGTCCCGGCGGTGGAGCACGCCAAGGAGCTCATCGCGTCCGGTGAGCTGGGCGAGATCACGCACTACCGCGGCTACTTCCTCGCCGACTACGCCGCAGACCCGAACGGGGCGCTCACCTGGCGCTACAAGCTGGACGGCGCGGGCTTGGGCGTCCTCGGCGACATTATGCCCCACACCGTGGACATGGCTCAGAACCTGATCGGGCCGATCCGGGACGTCTCGACCTTCAAGGAGACGTTCATCAGGGAGCGTCCCGAGGTGCCCGAGGGGATGGGCACGGGCCACTTCGTCGTCGAGGGCGGCGAGATGGGCGCCGTAGAGAACGAGGACTACGTTTCGGCCCTCATCCGTTTCGAGAACGGCGCGTGCGGGACGCTGGAGAACAGTCGCACCTGCGTCGGGCCACACGTCAGGAACAGCTTCGAGGTCAACGGCACCAAGGGAGCCCTCTCCTGGAACTTCCAGAGGTTGAACGAGCTCGAGCTGTACCGGACCGATTCGACGGGCGACAGGGGCTACCGCACCGTCTTCGCCGCGCCTGGCATGGGCGACTTCGGCAGGTTCCAGCCCGGGGCCGGTATCTCGATGGGCTACGACGATCTGAAGGTCACCGAGGCTTACAAGTTCCTCACCTCCATAGCCGAAGACCGGCAGGAGAAGCCGGGTCTGCAGGAGATCGTCTCCGCGATGCGGGTCGTAGACGCGATGGACCGCTCTTGCGACTCCGGAAGCTGGGAAGCGGTGTCCGTCTCGCACTCCGCCGCGGGAGCTACGCCCGGCGCACGCGGCACGGAAGGAGAAGGGGTATGAACGACGCCCGGTACCACACGCTCGACCTCATATGCATCGGGCGCACCTGCGTGGACCTCTACGCCGAGCAGGAGGGGGCGAAGCTCGAGGACGTGCAGTCCTTCCGCAAGTACGTCGGCGGCAGCGCGGCCAACATCGCGCTCAACACCGCCCGCCTCGGGGTGAGGAGCGCCATGATGACCCGCGTGGGCGAAGAGCAGATGGGCCGCTTCGTGCGCCGGACTATGGCGGACGAAGGCGTAGACGTGAGCCACGTGACCTTCGACCCGGAACGCCTGACACCCTACGTGCTGCTTGCCATCAGGGACATAGACGGTTTTCCCAGGATCTTCGCCTACGGCAACGCGGCGGACATGGCCCTCGACCCAAGCGACGTGGACCCCGACTTTGTGGCCTCGTCGAAGGCCCTCCTCGTCACCGGAACGCCGCTCTCGCGGCCTGTCTCCCGGGCCGCCTCGCAAAAGGCGGTAGTAGCCGCTAAATCGGCCGGGACCAAGGTGCTCTTCGACCTGGACTACCGGCCCGTGTTCTGGGGGGTGGCCACCCACGGGCAGGGCGGCGAGATGTTCGTCGAGAGCGCGGAGGTAACCGAAGGCTACCATTCCGTGCTGCCGGACTGCGATCTCGTCGTCGGGACGGAGGAAGAGATCCGGATAGCCGGCGGCTCCACCGAGACGCGCGAGGCGCTCCTCGCCATCCGCGAACTCTGTCACGCGACGATCGTGCTCAAGGTCGGCGCGATGGGGGCCATAGTCTTTCCTGGGGAGATACCCGAAGACCTCGAAGACGGCGTAAGCGTGCCGGGCTACCCGGTCGAGGTCTTCAACTCCGTGGGGGCCGGAGACGCCTTCATGAGCGGCTTCCTATCCCGCTGGCTGCGCGGGGAGCCGCTGGAGGACTGCCTGCGGCTCGGGAACGCCTGCGGGGCCATCGTCGTCTCGCGCCACGGCTGCTCGCCGGCGATGCCTACTCCGCAAGAGCTGGAGTACTTCCTGAACATGACACAGAGGCCGCGCCGGCTCCGCGACGACGGTTGGCTGGAGCACCTTCACAGAACCACCACGCGTCGGGAGCCGAAGGAGCTGCGCGTGCTCGCCATAGACCACCGCTGGCAGCTCGAGGAGGTTGTAGACGAACTCGGGGTGGGCCGCGAGCGTTTGCGCGAGCTAAAGATGCTTCTCGCAACGGCGTTTATGCGCGTCGCGCAGGGAGATCCCTCGGCCGGCGTCCTGATCGACGACGTCTACGGGGAGGAGGCTCTGGAGGAGTTGACGGGGGGCGGGGCCTGGATCGCCCGCGCCGCCGAGGTCGCCAAGAGCCGTCCCGTGGAGTTCGTCGGCGGCCCGAACCCGGCCGCCACCATCAGGACCTGGCCCGCGGAGCACGTCGTCAAGTGCAACCTCTACATGCACCCGAGCGACGACGCAGAAATGCGGCAAGTCCAGGAGCAGCGGGTCCTCCAACTGCAAGACGCCTGCGTCAAGAACGACCGGCGGTTGCTGCTGGAAGTTCAGGCGCCCTCGGGCATGAGCTACGACGATAACAGCATGGTCCAGCTTCTCGAACGGTTCTACGAGATCGGGGTGCGCCCCGACTGGTGGAAGGTGCCGCCTAACAAGGCGCCCGAGGTTTGGAGGAGGATCGGGGACGTCGTGCGCGAACACGACCCCTACTGCGCCGGGGTTCTGGTCCTCGGGCAGGCGCTCGAGGAGGATGACCTCGCCGAGTTCTTCGCCGCCGCGGCCTCAGAGCCTCGCTGCAACGGGTTTGCGATCGGCCGTTCCATCTACGGCGAGCAGGCCCTTCGCTGGCTGGCCGGCGAGATCGCCGAGGAGGAACTGATGTCCTCGGTTGCCGAGGGGTACCGTCGGATGGTCTCCATGTGGCGGGGGAGGGCGGAGAGCCGGACCCGCGAAGGTGCCAGGGGATGAGCCCATCCGACGGCCGCCGGCAAGCCTCGCGCGCCGCCGGGGCGCCCGCCATCGGCGAGCAGGACGACGAGACAGCGATGGTCGAGCCCGTGCGCGTGGGACTGGTGGGTCTGGGAAGGATGGGACGTTTCCACGCCGCCAACCTGGCCGGGCGCATCCCCGGAGCCAGGCTGGTACGCGTCGCTGACTCCGCCGAGGACGTGGCGCGCGAGAACGCTTCCCGGTTGGGGGGCGTGGGGTGGTCCACCCACCACGAAGACCTTCTCGAAGACCCGGAGGTCGAGGCGGTCATCGTGGCCAGCCCGACGCACCTGCAC
Source organism: Rubrobacter sp. (assembly GCA_036520255.1). Lineage (GTDB taxonomy): Bacteria > Actinomycetota > Rubrobacteria > Rubrobacterales > Rubrobacteraceae > Rubrobacter_D. The sequence continues at coordinate 5,447 of DATDKB010000357.1, forward strand.
GCCGAGATGGTCGAAGCCGCCGCCGCGAGCGGCAAGCACGTCTTCTGCGAGAAGCCCATCTCCCACGATCTCGAGCGCACCTACGACGTCATCGAGGCCGTGCGTGAGGCGGGCGTCGGGCTGCAGGTGGGTTTTCACCGCAGGTACGACCCCGACTACCGCGCCGCGAAGGAGAAGATCCGCGCGGGGCACATCGGCGAGGTGTACCTCTTCCACACCACCCTCAGGGACATGCGCCCTCCCGGCTTCGGCTACATAAAGGGCTCCGGGGGATTCTTCGCCGACGTCACGGTGCACGACTTCGACGCGGCCCGCTGGCTCGTCGGCGAGATCATCGAGGTTACCGCGGCCGGCGCGGCGCTCTCGGACCCTGGTTTCGAGGAGGTCGGGGACATAGACAACGCCGTCATCACCCTGCGTTTCGCGAGCGGCGCCCTCGGGGTCATAGACAACAGTCGAGTGGCCGGCTACGGCTACGAGTGCTCCAGCGAGTTCTTGGGCCATCGCGGCACGCTCAGGATAGGCAACCACCGGCGCGTGGCCGTCGAGACGCTCACCCCCGGGCGCGCCTGCCGGGATCACGTCTCCAACTTCGTCGAGCGCTTCGCCGACGCCTACAGGGAGGAGATGGAGCACTTCGTCCGCGCGGTGCGCGGCGAGGCGGAGCCCGAACCCGGCGGGGCGGACGCCGCCGCGGCCGCCGTCCTCGCCCGGGCCGCCGAGCGCTCCCACCGGGAGGGGAGGACCGTGCGTCTCGACAGGGAGACCAGAGACGGCGAGGTCTTCTACGAGGAGGCCGGAGTATGAGCGAGATCGGCGTGGGGCTCGTGGGCTACGGGTTCATGGGCAGGGCCCACTCGAACGGCTACCGGCAGGTCGCCCGCTTCTTCGACGCGGACCCCGCCCCAAGGATGCGCGCCATCTGCGGCAGGGACGAGGAGGCCGTCCGGTCCGCCGCCGCTACCTTGGGCTGGGAGGGCTACGAGACGGACTACGCGCGCATGATCGAGCGCGACGACATACAGCTGGTGGACATATCCTCCTCCGGCGACACCCACCACGACTTCGCCGTGGCCGCCCTCGAGGCCGGCAAGCACGTCCTCTGCGAGAAACCGCTCGCCAACTCCCTCGGCGAGGCCCGAGAGATGGCGGAGGCCGCCGGGCGGGCGGGCACGGTCAACATGGTCTGCCACAACTACCGGCGCGTCCCGGCGGTGCAGCTCGCTAAGAGGCTCACGGACGAGGGACGCCTGGGGGAGATCCGTCACTGGCGGGCCGTCTATCTGCAGGACTGGCTGCTCGACCCCGCGGCCCCGATGACCTGGCGTCTGAGAAAGGAGACCGGAGGGGGCGGGCCGCTCGCGGACCTGGGATCGCACCTCGTGGACCTCGCACACTTCCTCGTCGGCCCGATAGGGGAGGTCGTCGGCACCGCCGAAACCTTTATAAGGCAGCGTCCCCGCGAAGGGGCGGAGGGCGAAAGCCCCGAGATGGACCGGGTGACGGTAAACGACGCGGCGGCGTGGCTGGCGTGCTTCGAGAACGGGGCCATGGGGACCTTCGAGACGAGTCCCCTAATCCCGGGGCGCAAGGCCAAGGAGTCGTTCGAGATCAACGGCTCGAAGGGCTCAATCGTCTTCGACCTGGAGCGGATGAACGAGCTGCGGGTGTACCTCGAGGACGGGGAGCCGCAAACGGCCGGTTTCCGCACGATCCTGGTGACAGAGCCGGAGCATCCATACGCGGCGGGGTGGTGGCCGCCCGGGCACACAATCGGCTACGAGCACACCTTCGTGCACACCATAAGAGACCTTCTGGAGGGGATTAGAACCGACGACAAGCCGGGGCCGACCTTCGAGGACGGCTACCGCTGCCAGGCGGTGCTAGACGCCGTACAACGGAGCGTGGAAGGCCGGGGATGGGTGGCCCCAGAGGTCGAGCGAACAAAAGGAGGAGCACGTGAGAGGGTCTGAGCAGATCGCGGTCGGCGTAGTAGGTACTGGCGGTATGGGCGGCTTGCACGCCGGTATCCTCCAGACCGAGGTGGCCAACGCGAGGTTGGCGGCCGTCGCCGATCTTGATACGGAGCGGGCCGGCAAGGTCGCCGAGAAGAGCGGGGCCGCCGTCTTCGGGGACGCCGTGGAGATGATACGGGACGAGAACGTAGAGGCGGTCCTGGTCGCATCGCCGGACCCGACCCACGCGCCCCTGGTGAAGGAATGCCTGAGCCTCGAGAAGCCGGTCCTCTGCGAGAAGCCGCTGGCCGACAGCGCCGAGGCCGCGCTGGAGGTGGTGGAGGCCGAGGTCGAGCTCGGCAGGAAGCTGGTGCAGGTCGGCTTCATGCGCCGCTACGATCCGCAACACGTCGAGGCCAAGGAGGCGGTGGATGCCGGCTCCGTCGGGGCCCCCGTGGTCTTCAAGGGGTGGCACAGAAACGCGGACGTCGACCCCGGCATAGACTCTGAGTGGGTCGTGATCAACGCGATGATCCACGACATCGACTCGGCCCGGTGGTTTATCGAGGACGAGATCGAGGAGGTCTACGTCCGCGGCAAGAACACCGAGCCGAAACTCGGCGAGGGCGTCTGTGACGTGCAGATGGTCCAGTTCTCCACCACCAGCGGGCGCGTGGGATCGATCGAGACGAACGTGGTCGCCCACTACGGCTACGAGGTCGGCGTGGAGGTCGTCTGCGAGCGGGGCGTCGTTCGGACCGAGATGCCCTCCGGGGCGGTCGTCCGCCAGGAACGGGCCGCCTCCAGGCGGGTGACGGAGGGTTGGTACGACAGGTTCCGCACCGCCTACGAGACCGAGGCTAAGGAGTGGGTCGGGTCCGTCGTTACCGGAGTGCCCACGGGCTCGGACGCCTGGGACGGATACGCCTCCCTGGTCGTCGCCGACGCCTGCATCGCGTCGCTGCGCTCGGGGACGCCGCACAAGGTGGCGAAGCTGGACGTGCCGTCGCTCTACCGCAGGGGCGTGGAGGTGGCACGATGAGCCAGGAGCCGCGCGTCGCGGGGGCCCCGATCTCTTGGGGGGTGATCGAGATCCCGGACTGGGGCTACCAGATGCCCGCCGACAGGCTTCTGCGCGAGGCGGCCTCCGTCGGCCTGCAGGCGATGGAGGCGGGGCCGGAGGACTTCCTGCCGCCGGACCCCGCAGAGGTCGGGGATCTGCTCTCCGGCCACGGGCTCGGTCTTGTGGGGGGTTTCGTTCCCGCCGTGCTGCACGAGCCGGATCTTCGGCGTGAAGGCCTCGAACTCGTGGAGCGCCGGGCGGAGTTCTTCTCCGAGGCGGGCGCGGACACGCTAGTCTTGGCCGCGATCCCGAGCGCTGGAGCCTTCGAGGGGACAGTCGACCTGGACCAAGCGGGGTGGGGAGAGCTTTTCGGGAACCTCCGGCGTGCGGAGGACATCTGCGCTCGCCACGGCCTCACCGCGGTGGTGCACCCCCACTTCGGGACCGTCATCGAAACCGACGAGCAGCTCCGGCGCTTTCTCGAGGGTTGCGAAACGGGCCTGTGTCTGGACACGGGGCACTTGGTCATCGGGGGCAGCGACCCCCTGGAGGTCGCCGAAGGGGCCGCGGACCGGGTGAAGCATGTCCACCTGAAGGACGTGGACCGCGGGGTGACTCGGCGGCTCGGCGCGAGGGAGATCGGCTTCAAGGAGGCCGCGCAGGAGGAGGCGTTCCGACCGCTGGGTGAGGGCGACGTGGACGTGGGGCGGCTCCTGGAGATACTTGATCGTTCGGGCTACTCGGGTTGGTACGTGCTGGAGCAGGACGTCATGGTCGCCTCGGAGCCCCCGGAGGGTGGCGGACCGGTGGACGACATACGCAGGAGCTTGCGCTTCCTGGAGACCACCCTCGAAAGCTCCCGAAGCACGGGCCAGCGGTAGGAAGGAAACCATGCCAAACACCGAACAGCGGACGGAAGGCAAACGCGACGGGGCGGCGGGCACCGTGAGGCTGACGATGGCCCAGGCGCTGGTCCGCTTTCTGTCGATGCAATACGTGGAGCGCGACGGACGTGAGCAACGCTACTTCGCCGGGTGCTTCGGGATCTTCGGCCACGGCAACGTGGCCGGCGTCGGGCAGGCGCTGCTCGAGTACGAGGACGATCTCACCTACTACCAGGCCCGCAACGAGCAGGCCATGGTCCACACTGCCACCGCCTTCGCGCGGCAGAAGAACCGCCTGCAGACCTTTGCGTGCACCTCCTCCATAGGCCCCGGTGCGACCAACATGGTCACCGGCGCGGCGCTCGCCACGATCAACCGGCTGCCTGTATTGCTCTTGCCCGGCGACGTTTTCGCCTCGCGCGGGCCCGACCCCGTTCTGCAGCAGCTCGAGGCCCCGCACGACGGGGACCTCTCGGTGAACGACTGCTTCCGACCGGTCTCTAGGTACTTCGACCGCGTAAACCGGCCGGAGCAGCTCATCCCGGCCGCGCTGGCCGCCATGCGCGTCCTGACGAACCAGGCCGAGACCGGCGCCGTCACCCTCGCGCTTCCCCAGGACGCGCAGGCCGAGGCATACGACTACCCCGAAGCGTTCTTCCAGAAGCGCGTCTGGCGCGTGGGACGCCCGCTGCCTGAGCTGGAGCTGATAGAGCGCGCGGCGGATCTGATCCGCTCCTCCCGGCGGCCCATGATCGTCTCGGGCGGGGGCACGATCTATTCTGGGGCTACGGAGGCGCTCCGCCGCTTCGTCGAACGGACCGGCATCCCCGTCGGCGAGACGCAGGCCGGGAAGGGCTCGATGCCCTACGACCACCCGCTCGCCCTCGGAGCCGTGGGCGCCACCGGCACCTTCGCCGCCAACCGCGCGGCCCGCGAGGCGGACCTGGTCATAGGCGTAGGCACCCGCTACACCGACTTCACCACGGCCTCGAGGACCGCCTTCCAGAACCCAAGCGTGCGCTTCGTGAACGTCAACGTCGCGGGTCTTGACGCCGTCAAGCACGCCGGGCTCGCGCTGGTGGGCGACGCCCGCGCGACGCTCGAAGCCCTCGTCGAAGCCCTCGGCGGCCACGAGGTGGAAGCCGAGTACCGCGAACAGAACGCGCGGGCCTCGAAGGATTGGGACGAGGAGGTAGAGCGGCTCTACTCGCTTGAGCACGACCCTCTCCCGGTCCAGAGCGCGGTCATAGGGGCGGTCAACGCCTTCTCCGAGCCGGAGGACGTGGTCGTCTGCGCGGCGGGCTCGATGCCCGGAGATTTGCACAAGCTGTGGAGGACGCGCGACCCGAAAGGCTACCACGTCGAGTACGGCTACTCCACGATGGGCTACGAGATCGCCGGTGGCCTGGGCGTCAAGATGGCCGACCCCTCGCGCGAGGTCTACGTCATGGTGGGCGACGGCTCCTACCTGATGATGAACTCGGAGATCGTCACCTCCGTGCAGGAGGGCCACAAGCTCACGATAATCCTGGTGGACAACGCGGGGTTCTCCTCCATAGGCTCCCTCTCGCGCTCGGTCGGGTCGCGGGGCTTCGGCACCCAGTACCGCTACCGCAAGGACGGCTCGCTCGGCCTCGACACCGAGGAGCAGACGGGCGGGATGCTGCCCGTGGATTTGGCCGCGAACGCCGAGTCCCTGGGGGCTCGCGTGATCCGGGCCGAGGATATTTCCGGCCTCAAGGCCGCCCTGGCGGAGGCGAAGGGCATGGACTGGACGGTCGTGATCCACATTCCGGTCGACCGCTACGAGGGCGTTCCAGACTACGAGTCGTTCTGGGACGTGCCGGTCGCCGAGGTCTCAGCGATGGAGAGCGTGGCGGCCGCCCGCGAGGAGTATGCAAAGAACAAACAGGGCGAACGCCGCTACTTGTAAGGAGGATCGCAGCTTGCCGAATCTTGTCGTAAAGAGTAAGAACGGACCGGACAAGGGCGGGAGCGTCGTGAAGGTCACGCCCGAGTCCGCGGGCTGGAGGTACGTCGGCTTTGAGGTGCTGAAGTTTGCCGACGGTGACTCCGGCGAGCGCCGCGCCGAGGGCGAGGAGGTTTGCCTTGTCCCGATCTCCGGGGCCTGCACCGTCTCCTCGCGTTCGGAAGCGTGGCAGATCGGGGGCCGCAAAGGTCCCTTCGAGGGCCCCCCGCACGCCCTCTACCTGCCTCCCGGCACGGACTACCGGGTCGAGGCCGCTGGCAAGCTGGAGCTGGCGATCTGCTCCGCCCCCGCCGAGGGGGGTGTGGAGCCGTTCGAGGTGCGGCCCGAGGAGATAGAGGTCGAGATGCGGGGCACCGGGAACATGGAGCGCGAGGTCAGGCCCATCCTCATGGCCGAAAGGGAGGTCGAGCGCCTGCTCGTCGTCGAGGTCCTCACGCCGGGCGGCCACTGGTCGAGCTACCCGCCCCACAAGCACGATCGCGACGCGCTCCCGGAGGAATCTTACCTCGAGGAGACCTACTACCACAGGGTGTGGCCGGAGAAAGGCTTCGCAGTACAGCGGGTCTACACAGACGACCGCTCGCTCGACGAGACGATGACCGTGGTCGACGGCGACACGGTGCTCGTGCCCGCCGGCTACCACACCGTCTCGGCGCCACCGGGTTATGACCTCTACTACCTGAACGTCATGGCGGGTCCCGTGCGCGAGTGGAAGTTCAAGAACGACCCGGACCACGAGTGGCTCTTCTAGCCACGCGAGAGAACGAGGAGAGGAGCAATGAGATGCAGAAGACGCGCAGGGAGGTCAGGAACTTCATCGGGGGTGAGTGGGTAGATGGCGATGGCCGCGAGGCCGAGCCGGTTTACGACCCGGCCACGGGCGAGGTGATAGCCGAAACACCCCTCTCCACCAAAGACGACGTCGACCGGGCTGTCGGGGCCGCCTCCGCCGCGTTCGCCGAATGGTCGAAGACGCCGGTGACGAAACGCGTCCAGGTTCTGTTCCGCTACAAGATGCTCCTGGAGGAGCACTTCGAGGAGCTGAGGGACCTGGTCACCCTCGAGAACGGCAAGGACGCGAAGGACGCGGGCGGCGAGGTCAGGCGCGGCATAGAGGTCGTCGAGTTCGCCTGCGGGATGCCGAGCCTCCTCATGGGCGAGACCGTCAGGGACGTGGCGCGGGGCATAGACAACGTCTCCTACCGCTACCCCTTGGGTGTGGTGGCGGCCATCGTGCCTTTCAACTTCCCTTGCATGATCCCGCTGTGGACGATGCCGGTCGCCATCGGGGCCGGCAACGCCTACATCCTCAAGCCCTCGGAGCGCACCCCGCTGACCTCGCAACGGCTGGTGGAAATTCTTATCGAGGCCGGCATCCCCGAGGGCGTGGTGAACGTCGTCAACGGGGCGCACGACGCGGTGAACGGCATCCTTGAGCACCCAGGCATCGAGGCCGTCTCCTTCGTCGGAAGCCAGCCGGTGGCCGAGCACGTCTACAGGACGGGGACGTCCCACGGCAAGCGCGTGCAGGCGCTCGCCGGCGCCAAGAACTCGATGGTCGTGATGCCCGACGCCGTCCTCGAGAAGGCCGTTCCCAACATAATCTCCTCGGCCTACGGCAACGCGGGCGAGCGGTGCCTCGCCGGTAGCGTGCTCGTGGCCGTGGGCGAGGCCGGGGACCGGGTCGTCGAGGCGGTCAGGGAGGCGGCGGAGAATATGAAGGTCGGGCCCCGCTACGAGGAGGATTCGGAGCTTACGCCCCTGATCCGGGACTCCCACCGCGACAGGGTTCGCTCCTACATCGGTCTCGGCGAAGAAGAGGGCGCTACGGTCGCCCTCGACGGTCGCGAGCCACCGTTGGACGAGGGCTTCTTCTTCGGACCGACGATTTCGGACGGCGTCACGGGCGACATGCGTATCGCCAGGGAGGAGATCTTCGGTCCCGTCCTCTCTGTCGTCAGGGTGAACAGCCTCGAAGAGGCTGTTGAGTTCACAAACGGCTCCCCGTTCGGGACCGCCTGCTCGATCTACACCGAGAACGGCGCGGCCGTCAGGTACTGGCGCGAGAATG
>DATDKB010000358.1:0-4800 GCA_036520255.1 Rubrobacter sp.
TGGTCGAGCAGTCGATCCCGATGACGTATCGCTCAGCAGCCATACTTACCAGAACCCCGCGTCATCCTCGCACCAACCTTCCCAGGGTCACGCTTTCAGACTACACCCAACACCTCGGTTGTTCCCCAGCGCACTATAGCACCCCGACGTTCCGCGCCGCCCGGCGGAGTTCGCACACGTCTGGCGTCGCTTGCTAGACTTGTCTTGCGGTAGTGACGGTTGGGAACATTTGATGGGGGAGGTGGCTTTCTTTGAGGGCAGCGATGTTCTACGAGCCCGGCGACGTCAGGATGGAAGACGTGCCCGTACCGGGGCCGGGGCCGGGTGAGGTGCTGGTGCGAATAGGGGCGGCCCTGACCTGCGGCACGGATGTCAAGACGTACAAGCGCGGCCACCCGACCCTGATCACCGAGATCCCATCCCCGTTCGGCCACGAGTTTGGGGGGACCATCGAGACCGTCGGTGAGGGGGTCGAGGGTTGGCGGCCGGGCACGCGGGTGGTGGCGGCGAACTCCGCGCCGTGCAACCGTTGCTACTATTGCAAGGTCGGGGATCAGTCCATGTGCGAGAACCTCGCCTTCCTCAACGGTGCCTTCGCCGAGTACATCATGGTGCCGTCCAGAATAGTGGGGCAGAACCTCTACGAGATCCCGGATGGCGTCGAGTACAGCCGGGCGGCGCTGCTGGAACCCCTCGCCTGCGCCGTGCACGGGATGGTGCGCACCCCCGTCGCGATGGGTGACACAGTGGCGGTTATCGGGGCTGGTCAGATCGGCCTGATGTTCGTCCGCCTGGCCACGGAACGCGGAGCACGGGTGGTCTGCGTCGACAAGAGCAGCGACAGGCTCGCCGTCGCCAGGGAGTTGGGCGCCGAGGAGACGGTAGAGGCCGCCGAAGGGGTAGACACCACCGGGGCGGTACGCGGCTGGACGCCCGAAGGTCGGGGCGCAGACCGGGTGATAGAGGCCGTCGGTTTGCCCGAGCTGTGGGAGCAGGCGCTGCAGATGGTCCGCAAGGGGGGAGACGTTACCCTCTTCGGGGGAGCGCCTTCAGGGACCAACTTCGAGGTGGACACGGTGTTGCTGCACTACTCCCAGATCACCATCAGGGGCATCTTCCACCATACCCCCTACACGGTGCAGGTCGCCTTCGACCTGTTGAAGACCGGGATGGTGGACCCCGAGCCTTTCATCTCAGGCGTCAGGCCGCTCGAAGACCTCGTAGAGGCCCTGGAACAACACGGCCGGCAGGAGGGGATAAAGTACGAAATTCACCCCCCGAACGGGGAGTCCGCATGAACCATCGCGAGCTGCGGGAGGAGGTGTCCCGCGTCGCAAAGCAGTTGATCGAATCCGGCCTCGTGACGGGGACCTCGGGCAACGTCAGCGCCCGCACCCCCGAGGGCGACGTTCTAGTGACCCCGAGCGGCATCGACTACGAGGAGCTAGAGCCCGGGGACGTCGTGCTCGTCGACTTGGAAGGCGAGGTTCTGGAGGGTTCGTTGGGGCCTTCCACCGAGACCCCGATGCACACGGGGATCTACCGCGTCCGTCCCGAGGTGGGAGCCGTTGTCCACACCCACTCCGTCTTCGCCACCACGCTGGCCTGCCTGGGATGGACTTTACCCCCAGTCCACTACATGCTCACCATCCTCTCCGAGGACGGCCGGATCCCCATCGCTCCCTACGCCACCTACGGCACCGAAGAGCTCGCTAACAACGCCGCCGAGGCCCTGGGGGAGGGTCACAACGCGTGCCTGCTACAAAACCACGGCACCATCACCGTCGGGGACAGCCCCCAGAAGGCGTTCTCCCGGACCGTGGTGCTCGAGGAGATGGCCGAGATCTACTACCGCACGAGGGTCGTCGGGGAGCCCGTGCTCCTCACCCCGGAGCAGGTCGAAGAGGTGGCGGCCAAGATCTCCGGCTACGGGCAGACGAAGCCTGCTCCGACGGCCGACGAAGGGTAGTGTCGTATCAAGTAGGCGACAAGCAATTTTCCCGGGAGATAGAGGAGCATTACGGGCGCATAGATATCCTCGTAAACAACGCGGGGTCCATGGTCGAGAGGGCCACCCTGTCCGAGATGACCGAGAACGTTCGGGATCACGTAATGGACGTGAACCTGAAGAGCGTCTACCTATGCTCGCAGGCCGTGCTCTACTCATCATGAAGCAGCAGGGCGGCGGAAGGATCATAAACATGACCTCAGTCTCCGCCAGGGACGGGGGCAGCCCCAGCTCCTTAGCCTATTCGACGGCCAAGGGAGGGGTCAGCACCCTGACACGGGCCATAGCCAAAGGCCTCGTGGCCGATGGCATAAGGGTCAACGGGATCGCCCCAGGCCGCATCGACACCCTGTTCCACAACGAGTTCACCACTGACGAAAAGAGGGCAGGGGCCGTACGGAGCATTCCGCTCGGCGGGGGGGTGCCCCCGAAGAGGTCGTCGACGCGGTCCTCTTCCTGGCGTCATCGCAGGCCGACTCCGTCGTAGGCGAGATCATCGAAGTGAACGGCGGGATGCTCATGAATTAGGTCAGCACTTCAGCATTTCAGCCAGTCAGCGTTTCAGCTTGATCCCCGGGGCCCGATGCCAGGTGCGTTTGTGCTGGTTCGGGTCGATGGCAAGGACCTCATCCTACATCATTGCCACGCAAGCGGGAATCCAGCGGTAGAGGGAGCGGACCGTGCGACGGCGACCTCCGTCATGGCGTCGATATCCACGCATCATCGGCGCTGGCAAGAAATCCCGACTAACTGAAATGCTGAAGTGCTTTAGTAGTCGCCCTGTGTCTGAACGGCGGCCAGGGCGTGGACAGTCTCACGCGTGGCGGGGTAGAGGTCTTTGTAGAGTTCGTACAGCTCGTCGTAGATTTCGCGGTTGTCAGGGTTGGGTTCGATGGTTTCGGCTATGGAGGTCCAGTCGGTGCCTGATTCTAGTATGCCGCTTCCCATGCCGGCCAGGAGGGCGTTGCCGTAGGCGGCGCCGATGGTCTGCTTGGGCAACTCTTGCGGCTCGTCGATAACGTCGGAGACGATCCGGGGCCAGAGCCCGCCCTTCGTGCCGCCGCCCACGGCGACGAGCCGCCTGGCCTCGCCGCCCGCCTCGTGCACGGCCTCAAGGAGATGCCTGATGCCGAAGGCGGTTGCCTCGAGCATGGCCCGGTAGATGTGGCCCCTGGAGTGGCGGAGGGTAAGGCCGCAGATCACGCCTCGCGCGTTGGGATCGCTTATGGGGTTACGCTCCCCGGCGAAGTAAGGCAGCACGATGAGTCCCTCCGAGCCGGGCGGCACCCTGGAGGCCTCCTGCGTAAGCTCCGCGAAAGATCGGCCGTCCGACAGCTTCTTGACCCACTCCGTAAGCGCCCCCGACGTGGCCATGCCGCCAGCCAGGACGTCGGTGTCGGAGAGGGGCCCGGCGGTGCTCCAGAGGTTCGGCGACGGAAGCGGCTTGCCGACTATCTCCATGGTGAGCGCCGTCGTGCCGTACATGACCATCAGATCGCCTGGCTCGCGCACGCCGATGCTCGTGGCCTCCGACCAGGCATCCACGGTTCCGGTCGCCACGGGGATACCGGCGGGGAGCCCCGTAGTCTCGGCGGCCTCCTGCGTGATCTCACCCGCTATCTCCGCCGGCCAGCGCAGGTCCGGGAGCTCCAGACCCGGGGCAACCTCCTCGGACCACTCCGCGATCCAACGACGATTCTTATGGTCGTAGAGCGGCTCGCACATTCCGGCCGCCGGGTGGTCGAGGACGTACGCGCCCGTCAGCCTGAACGCGACAAAGGTGTGGGCCATAAACAAGTATCTGGTCTCCTCCCAGACCTCAGGCTCGTTGCGCCGGAGCCAGGCGATCTTGGGTCCCACCGACTGCGAGGTCAGGGGGTTGCCGCAGAGGTCCACGATCTTCTCCTCCGTGTAAAGCTCGGTGAGCTCGTCCACCTCTCTTGCGGCGCGGGTGTCTACGCCGTACAGGATCGCGGGCCGCAACGGCTGACCATTCTTCCCGGCGGCTAGAAAGCAGGGTCCGATACCGCTTACACCCACCGCGGCGACCGTACCTTCGGCCTCTTCCAGAAGTTCCGAGCAGACCGCCTTGAAGTCCTTCCACCAGATCTCTTCGGCGTCGTGTTCGACCCAGCCGGGACGGGGCATCGACACGTCGTGTGGCCGTTCGGTCATCGCTACGACCTCACCGTCGGGCCTGCAGAGAACGCCCTTCGAGCTCATGGTTCCCAGATCTATGCCTAGCAGCAACTTCTCACTCATGGTGTTACCCCGATTCCTTGTGGTGACTCCGGCCACCGTTACCACGTTGAGGCGGCAATAGGGCGTGAGACAAACCCGAGTCGGCCACCTCGCGTGGGTGGGACACGAGCGAGGCGTGACCAGAAGGAAAGAGGACCGTCTTCCCCCCGATCCGCTTGGCCTTGAAACGTTGGGCTTCCGGGTGCACCGTCCGGTCACGCCTCGCTAATCAAGAACGTGGACGGCAACGAGCGCCAGACCCCGTCACACCAGGCTCCATGTACCAGCACCACGTTCGCCATCTCTCCTTTGTTGCCGGCAGCCGGCCAAAAAATAGCACAGCGCCAGCAACAACGCGCCGACCCAGACTCTGAAACCTTTCCCGGTACGCAGTCCGAGTCTACGCGCCTGCGGGGGGCGAGGTGCGGGTGCCGGCACCGAACAAATTGCCTGTGTTGTGCCATGTTACGCGCTTGCGCCCATCGCGTTGAGGGCGCGGTGTAGGGTAGAGTTCGTGCTGGAGGGGTTCAGTGTTGAGGACGATAGAGGTC
>DATDKB010000359.1:0-3234 GCA_036520255.1 Rubrobacter sp.
GCAGTGCTAGAATGGAAACGTAAAGGCAGGCGAGTCTGGCACGGGGGCTGGCACTTGGAAGTGCAGGAAGAGCGTACGTACACGGCGGTCATAGGGCTTGAGTTCCACGTCCACCTGGCGACCGATACAAAGATGTTCTGCGGTTGCAGGGTGACTTACGGGGACCCCCCGAACACCCACACCTGCCCCGTGTGCCTCGGGCATCCGGGCGCCTTGCCCGTTACCAACGAGAAGGCCGTCGAGCTCGGGGTCATGGCCGGGCTCGCACTCCGCTGCGACGTGTCGGAGAGGGCCGTCTTCGCCAGGAAGAACTACTTCTATCCAGACCTCCCGAAGGGGTACCAGATCTCCCAGTTCGACGAGCCGATCTGCACCGGGGGCCACATCGACGTTCCCACCGCCGAAGGCAAGGTCCGCGTCGGCATCACACGCCTCCACCTGGAAGAGGACGCGGCCAAGAACGTCCACGTCGGCACCTCAGGGCGCATGCACGGCTCGGTCGGTTCCCTCGTCGACTTCAACCGCGGCGGCACGCCCCTCATGGAGATCGTCACCGAGCCCGACATCCCATCACCCGAAGCCGCGCGCGCGACCGCCAACCAGCTGAAAGATATCTTGCGTGCGGTCGGCGTCTCGGAGGCGGACATGGAAAAGGGCCAGCTCCGCTGCGACGCCAACGTCTCGATACGCAACCCCGACGGCTCATTCGGCACCAAGACCGAGCTCAAGAACATGAACTCCTTCCGCTTCGTAGAGCGAGGCCTAGCACGCGAGCTGGAGCGCCAGCGTGAGATCCTCGGTAGTGGCGGCCGCGTCGTGCAGACCACGCTCCACTACGACCCCGAAACCGACGAGGTGCACGAGCTACGCAGCAAGGAGTACGCCCACGACTACCGATACTTCCCCGAGCCCGACCTACTACCTCTCGAGCTCTCACCAGCGTATGTAAAGGAGATAGAAGAACGGCTCCCCGAGTTGCCCGACCGTATGCTCGCCCGATTCGTCGAGCAGTACGGCCTCTCCGAGTACGACGCCGGGGTGCTCACGGCGGACAGGAACCTCGCCTCGTTCTACGAAGCGGTCGCGGCGGAGGTGGACCCCAAACAGGCCTCGAACTGGATCTCCGGCGACCTGCGCGCGCTCCTCAACGAGGCCGCAACCGACGTCTCCGACTCGAAGGTTGAGCCCGAGCATATGAAAGGGCTGATAGAACTGGTCGCCGCTGGAAAAGTCTCCCGCTCGGCGGCTAGGACGGCGTTGGACAAGGTCTTCGAGACCGGCGATTCGCCTTCCGTTGTCGTCGAGCGTGAGGGTCTCTCCTCGGTCGGTTCCGACGAGCTCTCAGGCGTTGTAGACGAAGCAATATCCGCCAACCCCGACGAGGCCGAACGCGTCCGAAACGGCGACAAGAAGGTGGTCGGTTTCCTCGTCGGACAGGTGATGAAGGCTACCCGGGGCAACGCAGACGGCGGGAGGGTCCGCGAGCTCCTGATGGATAAGCTGGGCTCCTGAAGCTCGACGCTACAGGCGTCAGGGTTCAGGCATCAGGAATCTTCTGCTAACAGGGTGGAGGACCAGGAAGGTACGCAGGATTTGGTGGTTTAGCCAGCCCGCCAGGTGCCTTGGAGGTCAGCGGCCCTGACCGCCCCGCTGATCGGTATCCCTTTCTTCGAACCTTCGGGATTCCCCGATGCCGTCCGCGCCGTTGGTGGAGAACCCGTACCGATAAGCCTGCCGGCCGGACGACCCGCAGGCGGCGTTGCCCTGGCGCGTGAGTGGACCGCCGATATCGTAGAGGTCGCCTGCTCGAGAACTGATCTCGACGGCCTGCTGCTCCACGCAGATGCTTCCGCGGATCTCGCCGGTATGCTCGTCGCCGCGCTGCGTCTGAACCTCCCGACAGTTTGCGCACCCCCGGAAAGCCCACCTTCCTCCGCGGCCCTCGTCGCGATCGGCCTCGTGCCCAGTGTCGGAGAGCCCGTTGATACGGTCGTCACGATAGCGGAACGCGACAGCTTACGCCCCCGCCGTCTGATCGACAACTTCTCCCTCGCCAACGCGCTCAGGTCTGGTGTCGCCGCCGGCGGTGGACCGGACCTCCTCTTACATCTCGCGGCTCTCGCCCGCGAGGCCGGCGTCGCCGGGTTCGGTCAGATGATCCGGGTCCTCGCCTCCGAAACCCCCGAGGTCGCCCCCGAATGGTTGCGCGAGTACGGCGTACCCGGTCTGCTCTCCTCGCTGGGCGACACGCTTCACGACGTTCCTACCGTCGCAGGCAACCTCAGAGAGAACCTGCCACCCGCGCCTCCTCCGCCGGACGAACACGCACGGCTCGTCTTAGTCAGGGCGAGAGCGTCGGGTGCCGAAGCCGTGTGTCGTGTCGGCGAGGGAGTGACAGAGGCAGCGGGGGAGTGCCGCGTCTTCGGCTCCGAGGAGGAGGCTGTTGCAGGCGTACGTCGGGGCGAAGTAGGAGAGGGGACGATGCTCGTGGTGGGTGGCTGTGGGCCGCGCGGGGGACCGGGGATGATCCGTCTCAACGCGCTCGGGTGGGCTCTGCGGGAGGCAGGGCTCGATGTGTCTGTGCTTACCGATGGGCTCGCATCGGAAGGAGCCGTCGGAACCTGGATCTCACTCTTCACCCCCGAGGCTACGGAGGGCAGCGTCATCAGCCTGCTCCGGGACGGCGACGTCCTGAGAATAGATCTCACGGAAGGCCGCATCCGTACGGGAATCGGTGCCAGGGAGTTAGGGAGGCGGGAGCCCACCGAGTTCTCTGTTCGCGCCGAAACTGCTTACGCCGCACGCTATGCCGGGACCGCGCTACCCGCGCTCGAGGGCGCAGGCTTCGGCTAACCCGTCATCCCTGCCGGTTTTCTCGCCCTGACGTGCAGAAAGTAGGCCACGACCTGCGCGACTTGCAGCCCGGGACGTTCACGGACCGCTTCCTCGCCAGGAAACGGTTCGCCGAAGCGCTCCAGCACGAACCCGGCCTCGACCAGCCTGTTCAGCCACGAGCTCAAGATCCGCATGAAAACGGGTGTGCGGAAGGACGATAATCCTTCGCAGACTTCTAGAGGAGCAGCGAAGAAGAGCCACTCTTTGACCTCTCCCTCCCGGCCGCTGAAGTAGTCGCCGACCTCGATGGCGTAGGTGCGTCCTGTCTCATCCCTGAGCTTCCTGCGGTGCGGCGTGTCGAAGCAGGGATGGGTGATGGAGAACTGGAAGAAACCGCCC
>DATDKB010000360.1:0-4062 GCA_036520255.1 Rubrobacter sp.
CTGCCCGACATCCTAGTGGAGCACGGCTACGAGGCCTACGTGTTCCACCGTCCCGCTGCCCACCAGGTAGGGCTGCCCGCGCAGACGTTCCGCTGGCGGGGCACGGGCGGAGGGGAGGTGGTCGGTTTCAGGATCTCACCCGCCTACGTCACGCGCACGGACGACCTGTACGGCCAGATCTCGATCTCCCTGGAGGCGGCGGACCCCGGTCTGGGCCACACGATGTGCTTCTACGGCGTCGGCAACCACGGCGGAGGACCTACCAAAGGGAATATCGAGTACATCCTTGAGAACAGAAACACTTTCCCTAACGCTGAGCTGCGCTTCTCCACGCCCCAGGCGTTCTTCGACGCCATAAGGGACAAACGCGAACGGCTTCCCGTAGTGACGGAGGAGCTCCAGCACACGTTTCCCGGCTGCTACAGCGTGATGCACGACATAAAGCAGGAGCAGCACCACGGCGAGCACCTGCTCGACCAGTGCGCCCGTATCGTCGACGGCCTGGTCGAAGACGAGGACGAGAGAAGGGGGCTCTACGCACAGATTGATGCGGCCTGGGACGACCTACTCTTCACAGAGTTCCACGACGTCCTGGCGGGGACTTCTATCCCGGCGGCCTGGAGATCGGTGCGGGCGATGCAGGGACGAGCCCGTATCATCGGTGAAGAGGTGAGCGTGGAGGCCACCCGTCGCTGGGCTAGGCGAGTGCTGCCGCCCGTGAACCAGCAACAGATCGTGATCATAAACCCCGACGAGGAACTCTTCGAAGACTTGGTCGAGCACGAGCCTTACCTAGACTTCGACGCGTGGGAAGAGCGCTGGCTCAGCGGCCTCGAAGGACAGCCGGTGGAGTTCCAGCTGATCCAGCCCGAAGCGGCCTCCCACGTCAATCGTGTGATTTTCCCCGCAGCCATCCCCGCAGGCGAGTACGCTCAAGTTTTGGTCCGAGACGACGCGCCTCCCGCCACCCTGGACCCGCCCACGGACCTCGAAGTCTCCTCCCGTTACATCTCCAACTCTCACCTGCGCGCCGACCTGGATGGCTCGAGGGTTAATACCCTCTTCGTCGACGGCCGGAACGTCCTCGGCGAGGGGGGAATCACTCTGCACCTGCGCCACGACCATTCGGACACCTGGACGTTCCATACCGACCGATTCGACGAGCCGGTGGCCGAGGTTTGCGCGGGTGAAGGGTGGATAGTCGAGGAGACGGGGCCGTTAAGGACGCGGGTCCACCTGAACGGAAGCCTGGGAGACTCGCGGTTGCGCTGGACGCTCACCCTGCACCGCGACGATCCAAGGCTACGAATGAAGGTAGAGGTCAACTATAACGAGCGCTTCAAGCTGCTACAGATGGCGCTACATCTTGCGGGGCACCCGGTGCTCCGCACGGAAGGTCTACCCGGGGGGCAGGTGGATCGTGACCTCGGCCCAGCGGAATGGCCGGTACAAGGGTGGTCCCGCGTCGACGTCGATGGCCGGCATATCGCGTTGGTCACTGCGGACGCCTACAGCCTGAGCCTGGACAAGAACCTCTGGCAGTGGACGCTCCTACGCAGTCCAAAGATGGCTTGGGGTGGTGGAGAGCCGCTAGTCTACGCCGGCAGAGATCAACACACGGACCAAGGCCAACATACCTTCGACTTCGTCCTCGACGTCCGGGACCATCTGGACGACGGCACTTTGCGTACCGCGGCGAGGCAGAACGCTCAGCCGCCAGTCCTCTTCGACCGCTACGAGGGCATGGACCGTCCGCCGTGGGCCAACAGCCCACCCCGGGGTTTGTGGCTGGAGGCTGAGGAGCGGGCCTTCGCTGACGGGATGCTACCGGAGCTCCAAGACAACGCGGAGCCCGGTGCAGCTCAGCCTCTCTTCGCGCGGACCCAGCAGGATCGACAGCGATAATCACCATTCGGCCATGACTCTGACGATATCTACTACTAAGGCGAGACGGTCACAAATTCCGACCAGCTAGACGACCAAGACTCGACGCTGTCCTCGAGCGGCAAACGCTACTAAGGCACCCAGATCGACAGCACCAGCAGCGCGAGAAAGCTTCCATGTGGCAGGAGGGCGTCCAAGCCCAACCGAGCGTGCAATAATCAACCCCTCCGGATCGCCGTGCGAGGGATACAAGCGCGCGGCGATCCGCCCCTACCGAGAAAGGAGAGCTCTGATTAGTCATACAGCAGATGTCGGATAGAGCCACAAAACCCGCGCGGTAGGAGAGGAAACGATGGCGAAGGAAATGACGCACATCCCGCCGGATGAAGGTTCAAGATCGCTGTGGGTGATGGGCGAGCTTCTAACTTAAAGATCCCGAGCTGGGGAATCGGTGGGGCTTACTCACACTTCGAGGTCACCACGCTCTCCGGTGCCGGACGGCCACCCCACGTCCAGCACCGTGAGGACGAGTTCTTCTACGTGCTCGCGGGGGACTACGGGTTTCCGATAGAAGGTGGCACCATATGGGTGGGGGAGGACTTGCTCCTCTACGTTCCCAAGGGCACCCTGCACTCCCACAAGAACGCCGGCGAGGGTGTGGGCAGGATGCTGGTAAGCCAGACCCGGGGGCCTCTACGAGCGCTTCTTCGAGGAGGTGGGCAAGCCCCTGGACGGTGAGGCGGGACCGCTCGCCGAGGAGGCACGGTTAACCTCGGAGACGATCGCGGCCATCGGGGTCGAGTACGGCATCGAGATACCTTCGCGCGTCGCACAGCGCGGTAGAGCATGAACTCGATTGGTTGCGCGTAGGTCCGCTTTTTCCTTGCACGGCCGACGAGCCCAAAGGCACCGGCGACGCGCAATCCATCGCCTCCTGATACCACTCTGATACCACCGGGAGCGCAATACGGTGCAACACGCAGCAACCCAGTGCAGAGAAAGCCGCTTAGATATGCGGGGTTAGCAAGCCCGTGCATACCCCTGCAACGCCTGATGAATCACTCGTAATGAGCAGGGGTAAGCGGTTCGAGTCCGCTCGTCGGCTCTCTTTTTCGTCCATAGATGAGCCGAATACTCCGCAATTGCGAAGCCCCTGGTTACTTACTTCCCAACTAGGATGCCGGTCGCGAAGTAATCTATACTTTACCCATCAGGGTACGCCGGCTAGATAGCATCCGGACCCAGAGCCCCCTCGGGTGCGTCGCTCACCCAGAGAAGGTCGCGCGTACGGTGGTGTTCCTAACCTCGGAGGCTCCGGAACTCATGACCGGCTCCATCGTCGACTTGAACGGGGCCCCCTACCTGCGGTATTAGACCGACAATGTGCAATTGCCCTTGCCGTTTGCTTATGTCCGCTTTTGCCATCCGTTCGGACTTAGAGCTTGCGCCAATAGGGAGCAAAGCTGAGGTGTTAACGGGCATGGAGTGCTTCATCATTCGGGGAGTGTCTGAAGCTTCCCGATGTGAAGGAGCCTCTCCATGCCCGCTGTGCCACCATACATCATCGAGCCCGTCTGGCAACAGTTCTGTGCCCTGTTGCCCTCCAGGGAGACGAACCACCCCCTGGGTTGCCATCGCCCCCGCATCCCATACAGGGTGGTCTTCGAGAAGCTCGTGCAAGTGTTGGTGTTCGGTTGCGCCTACTGGCGAATTGCGGACGAGGAGTGTTCCGCCACCACCTAACGCCGCAGACGCGATGAGTGGATAGAAGCCGGGGCGATGGGCGCACTCGAACGGATCGTCAAGGCATACTTTACACCTCGTGGTGGACACTAACGCCACTGAAGCCGTTAACGTTCCGTCGGGTCTCAACGCTCTGTCGGCTGCTGCGCCGGCAGGTATTGCTCGGCGCGGCCCAGGGCCGTGAAGGAAAAGAGAAGGCCGATAAGAAAGATCGCCGCGCCGATCACCCCGTACACCAATGCCACCCGCTGCGTCTGCTCGATCGCCACGCCGCCGACGAAGGCACCCAGAGGGATAGCCGACCACGACAGCACCGAGATCACGCCCTGCACCCTACCCAGTAACCGATCCGGTACGATCGTCTGCCAGAGGCTGTTGCTGTTTATCTGGACCAGGATCACGAGCCCCCAGATCAACGCCCAGAGCACCAGGGCG
>DATDKB010000361.1:0-4274 GCA_036520255.1 Rubrobacter sp.
CCTGCGGCTGAGAGCGTATTGGAGGCGATGGGAGTTTTCAAGGTCGCGGACGGCATCGAAGAGCTTGCCTTCGGGGACGGTGGCGTGCCAGCGATCCGTCCTGTAGCCGTAGCGTCGCTTGAGCTCGCGCACCGAGTCGCCAGTGTAGCGCAGGGCGTAGACGAGCTTGCGCACCTCGTCGGGCTTGCGCGGTAGGAGCCCGTGTCGCCCCTCGGTCCACCACGAGATCATCGGCAGCGGCTCGCTGGAGCGTAGGATCAACTGCGTTTCCCACTCAAGCCTCAGGGTACCCATCTCGAACGTACCAGGCAGCACGCTCAATGGCCCCAGAGAGAACTCGTCCGCGCCGTGAAACCCGAATGTGCGTCCGAGGCGTTCCTTGAGCTTCCCTTCCCGCAGCCGCTCGTAGCGGGATCGCAGGGCCAGCAACTGCTCGTCGGAGTACGCCCTCAAGCCGCCTGCGGTGGGACGACCGGGGTCAAGACCGCCCCTGCGCAGTACCGTGGAGACACCCGCGTACGACCGCAGGCTCCAGAACAGCCAGATCAGGTACCCCCCGACCGCGACCGCGACGCCGACGAGCATCGTCACGTCGAACACGGTCCACGGTATCGTCGCACCCTGCCCCTCCGGACGCCCATCGAAAAGGTTGTAGAACAGGACGACGGCGGTGGTAGCGGCGATAAAAGACGTAAACCCGACCAACGCAAACGCCCCGAACCGGCGAATCGGCCCCGAGCATGCCGAGGCGAGGCCCTCCCAGGCCACGCGCTCCTCATCGATCTCGAAAGACGCTGACCGCAGCTTTTCCACGCTGACAAGTATACCCGCAGCATTCCGCCCAGGCTGGGATAGAAAGCACATTACGGCCTTTTCAGCGCGTTACGGCCTTCAGCCTCCGCTTTCAGCACGCCGTCTTCGACGGCTTATCAGCTGTTTTCCCGTTCTGGTCTCACCCGGCCTCGCTTGAAGAAACGTTACAGGTGACGATTGGGTTCGACGCTCATGGCGACGCTCCGGGACGACTTCCTGAAAGCGAGGCCGCAGGCCGAAGCGTGCTACATTTGATGGTCATGAAAGTTTACAGGGCTGGAAGAGTAGACGGAGGAGATGGCAGGCGGTGGGGTGGAATACTCAGGCCGGTACTGCTGGTACTTCTCGTTATCGTCGTCCTTTTGCTCGTCTATCTGGTCGTGCCTTTGGGGGGGCAGCGGGTGGTCTTGCTCGGTAGTGATGCGCGGGCAGATGAGGTGTCGCGTTCGGATACCATCGTGGTGACCAAGGCGGGAGGTGGCATGCTCGCCGTGCCACGCGACACGCTCGTCGACATTCCTGGGGTGGGAGAGGACAACAAGATCAACGCGGCGTATGCGAACGGGGGGGCGGAGTTGACCGCCGAGACGCTCGAAAACCTTACCGGCGTCAGGATAAACGATTACGTCGTCGTGAACTTCGGCGGGGTGGAGGAGATCGTCGACGCAATGGGTGGGATCACGCTGGAGGTAGACAACCCGATTCAGGTCGGAATAGACGGCCGCCGCGTCTCAATACCTGCAGGCACCCAGGAACTGGACGGTCCGCAGGCGCTGGCCTACGTCCGCTACAGGGGCGGCCCGACGGCGGACATCGGCAGGATAGGACGTCAGCAAAAGTTCCTCAAAGAGCTGGCCCAACAATCGACCTCGTTGGCCAACCTGCCCCGCCTCCCCGCCACCGCCGCCGCGGCCTGGCGCAACATCGACACGAACATGAACCCCCTCCAGGCCGCCCGCTTCGCCATCCGCACCCGCCTCTCCGGCATCGAGGGCGCGGAACTCTACCCCGGTACACCGCAATACATCGGAGGGATCTCCTACTGGGTGCCCGATAAAGAGGCTGGGGCTCGAGTCGTGTCGGAGACGATCGAATAGTCAGGCATCAGGTTTCAGGTGAGTCTGTCCACGCTACGCGGGTGAAGATCACGCCGTTTGTGTCGATGCCCTCGGCTTCGCCGTCGACCTGGTAACCACAGTTGCGGAGTATTCTTCCGACTGGCTCGGTCCTTGGTGTGGGTCGGTGGTAGGAGCAGACGATCAGGCGTCCTCCGGGAACGAGGTACTCGCGAAGTAGACGCTCCACTAACTCACGTCTCCGGCACGGAGGCGCGTACTGCAGCTCGGTCCGGACGAAGTCGAAGCGGAGTGGCGGCCGCCAGTCCATGAGGTTTCCGGTGAAGACGCGGCTCGCCCAGTGCGGAAGACGCCAGCAGGCGAGCGCGGCCAGAGATTTGATCAGGTCGAGGCCATAGGGTTCGAGCTGGTACCCTTCTTCGCCGCCCCACCTGACGACGCTCTCCATCAACAACCCGTTGGCACAACCGACATCCAGGAACGTCCCATCACGGACCACCACCGAGACAACAGGACGCCTGGCCATCTCCCGACGCCCCTCGTCACCACGAAATCCCGAACCCCCGCGAGGATCTTCTGATTTCAGGTACGCGTGCTCGAGCGAACCTCGAGTCTCTTGATAGCAACCGCTATCGTCCGCCACGCGTCAGCTTCGCCCCTCACATCCTACATGAAGCTTTTATGCGGCTTGTTCTCTGGCGAGCTTGCTCTGCCGGCCTATGAGGCGATCCAACCATGCTACGCGGGGATCTCCTCCGGTGGTGCGGTGCGCGTTTACGTACCAGTTGAGGGCCTCGCGGTGGTTACCGAGACGGCGGTTTAGTTCGCCGACGAGGTAGGTGGTTACTGAGAGCTCCCTCCCGACGAGGGCGTCCTCTTGGAGGGCGCGCATAAAGTGGCGTAGGGCCCTGAGCTGGAAGGTGCTCTCGAAGGGACGCTCCTTCTCCTTGCGGCAGACCCAGGAGGCGCGGAGGCACAGGTCGCCAAGCCCGCGGGACTTGAAGCTCCGCTCCTTGCCGCAGACCTCGGCGGCATGAAAGCCCAGCCAGGGCGGCTGCCCCTTACGGTAGACCTTTAAGAGGCCGTCTTCCTTCAGGCGCTCCTCTATACAGTAGCGTTCGTCGAAGGTCAGGTCTAGCTCGTCGAACGGTTCACCGGCCGCGAACGAGCACGCCGGGCACATGGTGACGGAGTTCCGGATCACCCGCGCCCCGTCCGAGGGGCGGCCGGGGATCTTGGGGCAGAGGTCGGCCTCCCTGCCAATGGTGACGTAGGTGCCCGCGTAGGCGGTCCCAAACGCATGCCCGCAGACGGGACAGACGACGTAAGTTCTCCCCGACTTACCCACCTGCATCACCCGCCTCCCGCGCGCCACCAGGCCGCATTTCCTGGTCCCTTCTGAGGCTGAGATTCGGGATCAAAGCGCCCCCGAGTTTATCATAGCCGCGCCAGACGCCGGTATAATCAAAGCTATGAACAGCCCACAGCACCACAGTGCATCAGGCTCGGGCCTTGTGCACCACGAGCCATGAAACCGTCAGCCTCAAGCAACCAAAAAGCTGACATCCCGACAAGCTGAAACGAGGCATTTGTATGGAGCAGCGCAAGAGCGAGGCCGAGGTTGCCCTGGAGCTGATGCGGCTCGTCATGGAACAGGCCGGAAGCCGCCGGCTCTCCCCCACCCGTACCCTCGCCCTCTACCACCTCTGCAAGGAGGCCGTTGCATACACCCCGGAAGGCCCCGTGACCGCCGACTACCTCGAAGACAACCTCAAGAAACTCCTCCAGTAGCCAACGCCGACCCTACGTCCGAGTTTTCCTACCGTACCGTCCCACCGCCGACGGCCGCCTTCATGCTCCGCAGCGAGTCGAGCGCGAACCTTCTCTGGATGAGGCGCGCGAGCGGACTTGCCACCTTCACCAGCGGATGGGCGGGGCGGGAGAAGGCGAACAGTTCGTAGAACACGGAGTCGTCGGCCGCGTTCCACTCTACGCTGAAGCGCTCTTCTCCACGTTCCACGTGGTCAGGCAGCGTACCGACGGCGAACCCGTAGCGCTCGAGAGACGGTTCTTTATCCTCGTACTCGTAGACGATGCGGCAGGCGTTCAGCGACCAGAGGCCGAGGTGACGACCGAGTACGCCGACCACGGTGCCATCCGAAACGGGGGCATCCGGCCAGAGCAGCCTGGTCCATCCCGTCTCGTACATCTTCCAGTGCCTTACCGCCCCCATCGCCCGCGCGAAGGTCTCGGGTCCCGCTCCCAACCGGCCGCGATACTGGTTGACCGGGTAGCCGGGAGGCGCCCCGTCGCGCGAGGCGCCCACCTCGGGGTAGGAAAAAGGCAGGGAGCGCTGACCGTCGAGGAAACGTCGAATCTTCGCGT
>DATDKB010000362.1:0-2311 GCA_036520255.1 Rubrobacter sp.
ATCTCGTCTGCGCCCTCGCCGGTCAAGACGACCTTGACGTGCTCTGCGGTGATCTCGGCGAGGATGTAATTGGGGACGGCGCTTCGCACCAGCGAGGGGTCGAAGCTCTCGATGGTCCTGACCACCGTGGGCAGAACCCGGAGCGCGTCCTCCGCGGTGTAAACGCTCTCGTGATGCTCGGTATCGAGGTACTCGGCGACGGCGCGGGCGGCCAGAAGATCTGGCGAATCCTCGAGGCCGACGGCGAAGGTCTTGAGCTTCTCGCCGCGCTCCCTGTACCAGCGGGCGGCGATGGCAGCGACGAGGCTCGAGTCGAGGCCGCCGGAGAGGAAGACGCCGACGGGCACGTCGCCCATCATCTGCCTATTTACCGTCCTAATGAGACGGTCACGGACCTTCCGCAAGATGTCTTCCGGGATGGCGGCGCCTGGCTCGCTTGGCCCTTCGAAGGGTTCTAGCTCGTCTTTCGGCGGGACTGGTTTCCCGAACTCGACGAGGCCGCCTTCGGGGGTCCAGAAGTGGCCCGGCGGGAAGGACTCGATGTAGGGCTGCCAGTCTTCGTCGAAGGCGCTCATCTCGGAGGCGAAGCGGACGAGGCCGTCCCGGCGCGCCCAGTACAGCGGTTTTATGCCGACGGGGTCGCGGGCCGCCAGGAACGTGCCGTCCTCGCCAGAGACCAGGAACGCGAACATCCCGAGCAACTCTGAGAGGGCTTCGGGGCCGCGTTCGGAGATCAGGCGCAGCGCCACCTCGTTGTCCGAGCGCGTGCTCAGGTCGCTGTTCTCTAGAGTCTCCCGGATCCCCTCGTGGTTATACACCTCGCCGTTGCCCACGAGGTAGAGGTCGCCGTCGGGCGTGACGAGCGGCTGCTTTCCGCCCTCTACGTCGACGATGGAGAGACGCCTGTGGCCGAGCATGTTCCCCGCCACCTCGATCCGCCCTTCGTCGTCGGGTCCCCTGTGAGCGACGCGCGCCAGCATGCGCGAGGCGGTCTCAGCGTCCATGCCTCCGTATCCGCCGACGATTCCGCACATGTCTCTCCGTTCTACTCCTGGGTCCGGGAAGCAGGCCACGCTAGATGTTACCCGCGTCCGCAGGGGTTGTCGATGTTACGCAAGGACAGGCGCATTTGATTCGAATCCGCTTATCTTTGGCCATCTGACCGATACGCGTGAGCGCGAGTGGGTCTAGAATAATTCTATCTGTCCCGCGGACCGTGTCGCGGGATCTTGCGGAGAGGAGACGGCTATAGCGGAGGTCATTCAGGGGGTATTCCCCGGTGGCGAGGGGTCGGATGGCACGCTGCCCGTCGTCTCTGCCGTGGCAGCACTGAACCTGAGCCCGAAGCCTGGCGACGCGGAGGGCAACCTCCTGCTCGTCGAGCGGGAGATAGCGGCGGCCCTCGCCCTCGAGCCTTCGCTACGCTACGTGGTCTTGCCCGAGCTCTTCACCTGCGCATACTCCGCCCTCGAATGCGTCTACCAGTACGCCGAGGACGCCGAGTGTGGCGAGAGCGCCAGGTTCTTCACCGGCCTCGCCAAGGAGTTTGGGATCTACATCGCCTACGGTTTCCCCGAAGGAGTCGCCAGGTCCCCCATAGGCGTCTTCGACAGCGCGAACCTCGTGGGCCCCGAGGGCGTGGTCGCCACTTACCGCAAACGCAACCTGGTCGGGACGACCACCGAGCACTTCGTCTTCACGCCCGGGACGGAGTCGCAGATAGTCGAGACCGGAAGGATAAGGGTCTCGCTCGCTGTCTGCTGGGACATGGGCTTCCCCGAGATGGCCAGGGAGGCCGCGCTCGGCGGGGCCGACCTGATCCTGGTCCCGGCCGCCTGGCGCGAGCGAGCCGTGGGGTTTTCAGTACGATCTCTCGTGCGCGGCGCGAGCCCTCGGCAATGGCGTCTACGTGGCGAGCGCGAACCAGACCGGCGTCTACCCGGAAGCGAGCTTCGCGACCCCGGGTCACGTCTACGGCCCAGGCGGAACACGCGTCTCGCTCTCCTCCGGCGCTGCGAGCGTAGGAACGGTGGACCCCACAACCTCCCTGCGCTGGAGAGCCCGCTACGGCAACACCCTCGTAAAGAACGTCGGGGAGGAGCCGCTGGAGATCGTTTCCTGAGAATTAGGCATCGGGCAACAGCGGGGTTCGGGACGACTTGTGTGGAGCAAAAAACAGGACGATCCCTTCAGAAAGTCGGGCCAAAAACCCCGAAACCTCTAGGGGCGGTTCGCGAACCGCCCAATGACGAACCGTTCTAACGCCCGCGTTCTTCTGAGGCTCTCTCTTCGGGTTCCGCGGACGGGCGAC
>DATDKB010000363.1:0-4145 GCA_036520255.1 Rubrobacter sp.
CAGTTCATCAGCTTTCCGAGTGTTCTCGCCGCGCTCGTGTTAGTGGTGATCATCGGGTTCATCAACTTCTACGGCATCTCCGAGTCGGTCAGGCTCAATCTGGCGTTTACGTGCATCGAGATCACGGGTCTGTTGCTGATCGTCTTGATCGGGGTCGTGACGCTCGGGACGGGGGCGGGCGAGCCGGCGCGGGCCTTCGAGTTCAAGGAGGGCGTGAGCCTGCTGCCGGCCGTCCTGACCGGCACCGTTCTCGCGTTCTACGCCCTGATCGGCTTCGATGACGCGGTCAACGTGGCCGAGGAGGTGAGGCATCCGAGCAGGATCTACCCGCGCGCTCTTCGGCGGCCTGCTCGCCGCCGGCGTCATCTACCTGCTGGTCACCTTCACCGCCTCGATGGTGGTGCCGACGGGCCAGCTGCCGCATCGAGCGGACCGCTGCTGGAGATCGTTGAGAGAAGTCCGTTTGCGCTCTCGCCCCTGCTGTTCGCTGGCATTGCGCTTATCGCTGTTTCGAACGGGGCTCCTATCAATCTGGTCATGGCCTCCCGGGTTATCTACGGGATGGCGGACCAGGGCGTCCTGCCGGCGGTGTTCTCCAGTGTCCACCCTAGCCGTCTCACCCCCTGGGTCGCCATCCTCTTCTCAACGGGCGTGGTCTTCGTACTCCTCGCCACTATCGGCCGCAACCCGGACGCGCTCGACACGCTTTCGACCACCACCGTGGTGCTACTGCTCCTGGCGTTCATGATGGTAAATACTTCCGTACTCGTGCTGCGAAACGACGAGGTCGAGCACGAGCACTTCCGCACCCCCACCGTGTTCCCCATCCTTGGCATCCTGGTTTCGGCGAGCCTTCTGGTGTACAGCGCCATAGACGACTGGTCCATCTTCGGGCTGGCTGGCCTGTTGCTGGGGATCGGCGTCATACTCTACGGCGTGAACGCCCTCGTGAAGAGGAGCCTGGACCGGGAAACCCCCCAGGCCACGGACTGAGGCGACGAGACACCCCTCCCTCCGGCCAAAAGAGGTCGTCGTTGGGCGTAGGATCTTACGCCTTCGGGCCAATTACGTGGTGCGCCACGTGCTCTATTTTCAGAGGGGCGCGGCCGAGCGGGCGCATCGTGACGGAGAGGGGAGGGACTGAGGCCTTCGTACTTCAACGAGATCTTCGACGAGACAGGGATAGTCCGGGGTTCTTACGAACCACTCCGCGGGGTCTACCGCGATTTGGGTGAAGAAGAGTTGGCGAGGAAAATTTTGCTCGCCGGGCAGAGGCTTCGCGAGCTCGGGGCCATCTTCCCCGTCGATGATGGGACGGGAGACCTCGAACGTCTACTGCCCGTGGACTGGGTACCCCGCGTCATCGTCGCCGACGAGTGGCGTACTTTGTCCGAGGGGCTTCTGCAGCGGGAAAGGCGATCAACGCCTGGTTGCGGGGCGCCTACGGGGCGGGTCAGGATTTGGTTCCCGAAGAGATCGTACGCGGCAGCGTTTTCTACAGGCCCCACGACCTCCCCGGCTCCACCCCGCCGATTCAAATCTACGCCCCGGACGTGGTCCATCTCGACTCGGGCGAGTACGTGGTGCTCGAGGACAACGTGTGCGTGCCGAGCGGCGTCGCCTACTCCGAGGCCATCAGGCGGGCCGGAATGGAGACGATGCCCGAGGTCTAGGAGGCGTACAAGACGATGGAAATCGTCTCCTACTACGACAGGCTGGGGGAGACCCTCGAGCTAGCAGCCCCCGAGGGCGTGGAAGACCCGAACGTGGTCGTGGTCGCGCGCGGGGGAGGGGACCCCGCGTACTTCGAGCACCGCAGGATCGCCCAGGCGTACGGTATCTCGGTGATGACACTCGCCGATTGCGTGGTATCCGAAGGAATCGTGTAAGCGCGAGTGAGCGGCAGGAGGATCGACTTGATCTACCGCCGCTTCGACGAGGACTACATCGACACGGACCTGCCCGAGCTCGAACGCGCCTACCTGGAGAGCAACGTCTCCCTCGTCAACGCGCCCGGCGTCGGCGTCGCAGACGACAAGGCGGTATTCCCTTACGTGCCGGCCATGATCGAACACTACCTGGCGGAAGCCCTGATCCTCCAGAACGCGCCCACCTACGCGCTAACGGAGGAGCAGACCCGCGCCGAGGTCCTGGACCGCCTCCCCGAGGTGGTGGTGAAACCCCGCGAAGGCTACGGGGCGCAGGGCATTCTTGTCGGACCAGAGGCACTGCCAGACGACATAGACACCACCCACCGGAACATAAACAGAGACCCGACGCAGTTCATAGCCCAAGAGACGCTCGATTTCTCGACCCACGTGCTCAGGGACGCCGGAGAAGCGTCCGCTGAGGTGTTCGTGGACCTGCGGGCGTTTGTGCTCCCCGCCATCGGATACCTCATGCCAGGCGGCCTCACCCGCGTCGCCCAGCCCGGCAGGCATCCGCGTCGTCAACTCCACGGCCGGCGGCAGTAGCAAGGATACGCTGATACTCGAAGGTTAGAGCGGCAGGTCAGCACGCTAGGCCCTACGGGTTTCGCTGGCCAGCCTCACCGAGTCCGTCGGGACAGGCGTGCTTTCCGCATGCGGATGCACGCCGCGCTATCTCTCATACGTCCTTCCTGCGAAAGCGGGAACCCATGAGTAGCGCAAGATGCAGGCTCGTGAGCGGTAGCGTTGCTATTCACCCGGACCTAGCATCAGAATGCTTGTGACGCTGAGTTTTCGGCTTCTTCCCCTCTTGGGTTGGCCGGCGTCCCATGGTCCTGTTACCTTGTGGGGCATGCTGGTGACGCGTTCTGGGCTTGCTCGGGAGTTGGAGAGGCTCGGGTTGGGACCGGGCGGGGTGGTGATGGTGCATTGTCGCTTGAGCGCGCTCGGCCACGTGGTCGGAGGAGCCGAGGTCGCCGTGCGCGCCTTGCTCGATGTCCTCGGCCCCGAAGGCACGCTCGTGGCCTACACCGGCTGGGAGGACGCGCCGCCCGACGACCTCGGCTCGCTGGATGAGGAGGCGAGGCGCGCCTACCTCGACGAGCACCCGGCCTACGACCCGCGGGTGGCGCTGTCGCGTCGCGACCACGGGCGAGTCCCGGAGGCCTTGAGGACCTGGCCGGGCGCGCGCCACAGCGGTCATCCCGAGGCCGGCGTGGCTGCCGTCGGACCGCGCGCCGGCGAGATCACCGCTTCCCACCCCTACGACGATGCCTACGGCGTTGGCACGCCTTATGCCAGGCTGGTCGAGCTCGGTGGAAAGGTCGCGATGCTTGGCGCGCCACTCGACACCGTGACCCTCGTGCACCATGCGGAGGCCGTAGCACAGGTCCCTGATAAACAACGCGTGCGCTACCGCTATCCGATCTTCGAAGGTGGGGAGCGCGTCTGGCGAAGCTTCTCCGACATCGACACCTCCGAAGGCGCCCTCCCCTACGGCCGCGTCATAGGCGAGGAGGACTACGTTGGGTACATCGCGCGCTCGGCGCTCGCGACCGTGGCGGGACGGGGCGGGCTGGTCGGAGAGGAAACGGCTTACGTGTTCGACGCCCGTAGGCTAGTCGAACACGCGGTAGCTTGGATCGAGCGGAACTTCCCGTCCGGTGCCCCGGGGGTCTAGAGTAACCCCGGCCGCCGGCAAGTCCTTAAGTTTTTACGGAGCCCGCTGTCGCATGAGGACCTATTGTTATCTTCGTGGATCCCCGCTTTCGTGGGAATGACGGGTAGTAAGGGATAGCGGGCGTGCCGAGGCTCAGATACGCTCCGCCAGGGGCGGGTCCGGTTTATCCCTCCCGAAGCTTGAAGCCTTTACTTCAGGTCGTACAGTTCGCCGAACTTGGATTCGAGGTACCTGAGATAGGGAGCGGTATTCGGAGGACGGCCGGTGGCGTGTGAGATCAGGTCGTCCGGCTCGTACTTCTTGCCGTGGCGGTGGATGTTCTCCCGCAGCCACCCGAGCAGGGCGCCGAACTCGCCGCGCTCCATCTGGGGTAAGATCTCGGGCCGCTTCTCGACAGCGGCCTCGAAAAGCTGGACCGAGAGCACGTTGCCGACGGTGTACGATGGGAAGTACCCGAAGTACCCGATGGCCCAGTGCGTGTCCTGGAGGACGCCGAGCGCGTCGTTTTCGGGGACGATACCGAGGTATTCCTCCAT
>DATDKB010000364.1:0-2841 GCA_036520255.1 Rubrobacter sp.
CCCCTCATCTCCGGCCAACTCCGCCTTGAGCAGCGGCCAAATCTCTCGCGAGAACAGGACGGGATTGCGCCGCTTCCCACCGTAGGTGGCGACCGCAACCTTTGCTCCCTCCGCGAAAGCAGCAACGAGCCGCGCCACGGCCTCAGCCCCGACGAACGGCTGGTCCCCGAGCAAGACCACCGCGGCCCGCCCACCAGACGCCCGAAGTCCGGCAACGACCGACGTAGACTGGCCCCACTCCCACTCTTCGTTAGCGACGGTCCTGACGCTGTGCCTTTCGCAAACCTCGCGCAGTCTCTCCGCGTCCGCGCCGACGACGGCGATTATCTCGTCGACGGGCGCTTCGCGCAGGTTGTCTAGAACCGCTTCTATGATCGGCCGTCCCCCGAATTTGGCTAGCAACTTCCCTCCCCCGAACCGGCTCCCGCCGCCCGCGGCAAGCACGATCGCCGATACTCCAGACGGTCCCCGCACGGCGACTAGGAGGCTTCCTGGTGGTGGATGAGCGCACGCTCGTAGTCCTCCGGAGTATCCACGTCAGGAGGCAACTCAGCATCGAGTTCGATCTGTCGAACCCTGTCCGGGTACGCCTCGATGAGCTTCCAGACCGCCTTGTCGCCGTGCAGACCTCTGAGATCCCCGAAAGCTTCCAGCGAGAAGACGAAAGGATGGCCGAGTCGACCCCTGTATGAGCAGACCGCCGCCCAAGGCCGTTCGTCTCTCCATTCCGCGAGCGCCCGGTCTATGGACCTGGGGAGCACGCCAGGCTGGTCGCCGAGGAGCAGAAAGAGGGCTTCGCAGTCGTCTCCGGCGGCGTCTAGACCCGCCAGCAACGAGGAGGCGCATCCCGTGCCGTAGGCTGTATTCTCCACAACCTCAGCACGGCCGAAGTCGATGGCATCGTGCAACTCGCCTGACGCACGGCCAAGCACGACGACCGTTCTGTCAAGTGATGAGGAATTGGCGTTCCTGACGGCCTGGCCGAGAAGGGTGGTATCCCCGAAAGGCAGGAGCTGCTTCGGAGGGCCGAAACGGCTGGATCTCCCCGCGCCAAGCACCACGCCGACCACGCTCATCGTGAGGAGACCCGGGCCGCGTACTTTTCTGGTTCCTGCTCGAAGGTACGCCTGCATCCGGCGCAGCAGAAGTAGTAGAGTGAGCCTCCGTGCTCGACGACATGCCTGGCAGAAGCCACCTCGACCGCCATTCCGCAGACCGGGTCCACGGCCTCGTCAGGTTCTCCAGTCGATTCTCGTTCCTGTGCTCCTGAGAAGCTGGGGCGCGACTCCGCGCGCAGCGAGGAAATCTCCGCCATGACGGAGAGGGAGATGCCTTCCTGGCCGCTCGTGCCCAGCGGCAGCCCGGCAGGGGAGCGCACCACCCCAAGCTCTCCCTCCTCGAGCCCACGCGTCCGCAACCCTGATAGGACCTGCCCGGCCCTTCGGGCGCTTGCGACGAGCCCGACGTATGGCAAGCCCAGCCTTATACCCGCCTCGGTGGCGTCCTCGTCGAACTCGCCGAAGGTGGCGACGACCATCCAGGAGTCCTGTGGATATGGGACTTCTCCCGGGGTCAACCTCGTGGTTGCTTCCATCGTGAGCAGCCTGAAGCCCAGAGGCGGCGCTATCGCTGCGAGCGTGGCTGCGACCGGGGAGTCTCCGGCGACGATGAGGGTCGGACGGGGGAGGAAAGGCTCCACGTAGAGGTCCGCGGTGCCTTCGCTGGCGCACGTCATGCGGGCCATGCGAACCCCTGGCTGGGCGGCCGCTGTGTCGGGGGTGACGCGTACGAGCCGCGGCATTCCTTCCTCCAGGGCGGAGAGGGCTTCCTTGCGGGCTGTCGGCCCGATGCACCCACCGCCGACCCACCCCTCGAGGCTGCCGTCCGCGAAGACGATCGCGCGGTCGCCTATGCGCGCCGAGGTGGCTAGCTCGGTGCGGACGACCGTGACCAGGGCGAAGGGACGTTCCCCGCCCGCAAGCTCTCCCGCCCTCCTCAGTGATTCGGCGCGACGGGCGAGGGAGTTCGGGTCCTGGCGGAGCATCGGCCTCAGGCCTCCACCCCATGCTCGCGCATGAGCTGCCAGATCTTGTTCGGCGTCAAGGGCATATCTACGTTGCGTACCCCGAAGGGCGAGAGCGCATCGACCACGGCGTTGACCACGGCTGGGGGCGAACCCACCGTCGGGGACTCGGCAACGCCGCGGGCCCCGAGCGGGTGGTGCGTCGACGGGGTTACGAACTCGCCGAGCTCGTAGTTGGGCACCTCCATGGACGTGGGGATCAGGTAGTCCATAAAGCTGCTGTTCAGGTGGTTACCCTCTTCGTCGAAGTCGATAACCTCCATCAGTGCCGTGCCGATACCCTGCGCGAGACCACCGTGCACCTGGCCGTCAACTACCGTAGGGTTGATCCTGACCCCGCAGTCGTCCACCGCGATAAAGCGCTTTACCTCGACCTGCCCCGTACCCCTGTCAATCTCCACCACGCAGATGTACGCGCCGAACGGGTAGGTCATCTCCGGCGGGTCGTAGTAGGTGACGGCCTCGAGGCCGGCTTCTTCTCCTTCGGGAACGTTCGTGTAAGCGGCGAAGGCTACCTCGTCCATGGTCTTCACCTGATCCGGCGAACCCTTGACGAAGAAGCGTCCGTCTTCGTACTCGACGTCCCCCTCGGCGGCTTCGAGGAGGTGGGCCGCTATCTTCTTCGCTTTCTCGCGCACTTTGCGGGTGACCACAGCCGTAGCCGCGCCGCACACAGGCGTGGAGCGGCTACCGTAAGTACCGAGCCCGAAGGGCGTATTGTCCGTGTCGCCCTCTCGCACCTCGACGTTCTCCGCCGG
>DATDKB010000365.1:0-2008 GCA_036520255.1 Rubrobacter sp.
TCTCGCGGAGGCTCATCTCGCCCGTCTTGAGGTTCTCCCGGAAGTCGGCTTTGTACGCCTTGAAGAACTGGTAGAAGCCCGCGCCGACTATGCCCACGCCGGCGGCAACGACGAGCCACCGCCCGAAGGGTTGGGACATCAAGGTCGCCGTCCAGTCGTCCGGCGAGCCGCCACCAGTGCCCCCCGAGCCAAGCGCCAGGTGCCCGGCGGTAAGGGCGAGAGCACCGTGAAACAGCCCGTTGAGCACGTGGTCGAGACGCTTCACGATCCCCGTCGCGCCCCTGGCCTCGTCCTCGGGATCCATTACCCCCTCGTAGAGGCGCCACGCCGCATACGCGAGGAGGCCAAGCGCGATTATGCAGAGCAGTACCCTCCCTAGCGGCGCGGCAAGCACCGCGCGCAACGCGCCCTGCTGGCCGGCGGCCTGATTGGCGCCGCTGAACGCCGCCTGTACTGCGAGCACTCCTACCAGAAAGTAGACCACCCCGTAGGCAACGTAGCCGAACCGCGCGAGGCGTTCGATCCAGGGGTGCGCCTTCCTCGCCACCCTCTTGGCGTGCTTCCCGCCCGACGAACCGTTCTGCGCCACGCCTAGTGCCTCCTGACCGTGTGGCAGCTGCCCCACACTCTATACTCCCGCCACGGGGGTTTGGACAAAGCTATGTTTACCATGGCGGGCGACGCACCGGATGTATCGCGACCACCATCGACGCGGTATATTTATTGTCGTGAGGGTTGCGCTGGCGCAGATCAACACTACCGTCGGCGACGTGTGGGGGAACGCCGAGAAGGCCGCGAGCGCCCTGGAGAGAGCAACCGAGGCCGGGGCGCAGCTCGTCGCGCTGCCCGAGCTCACCATCACGGGCTACCCGCCCGAAGACCTCCTCATGCGGCCAAGCTTCATAAAGGACAACCTGCGGGCGCTCGAGGAGTTCGCCGGAGAGGTCCCCGCTGGCGTCGTCGCCGCCATAGGGTTCGTCGACCTCGACACGGACCTGCACAACGCCTGCGCCGTCATCTCCGGCGGCGAGGTCCTTCACCGCTACCACAAACGATTTCTGCCGAACTACGGCGTCTTCGACGAGAACCGCTACTTCCGCGAAGGCTCGGGCGCCCCTATCCTGAGGTTCGATGGCGCCCTCGTCGGGGTGAGCATCTGCGAGGACATCTGGTACCCTGGCGGGCCCGCGCGCGAGCAGGCTCTGGGCGGGGCAGGTGTGATCTTGAACATCTCGGCCTCTCCCTACCACCGGCTCAAGGGCGCCTTCAGGGAGCGGATGCTTGCGGTGCGGGCCTCCGACTACGGTTGCTACGTGGTCTTCTGCAACCTGGTGGGCGGGCAGGACGAGCTCGTCTTCGACGGGCACTCGCTCGTATTCGACCCCGAGGGGGATCTCATCTCCCGCGCTAGCCAGTTCGAGGAGGACCTGCTCGTAGTGGACCTATACCCGGAAGAGGTCCTGACGCAGCGCCTCCACGAGTCCCGGCCCCGCAAAGAGAGCGCCGAGCATCCACCAGAGATCGTGAGCGTGCCTGGCTTTGAGGAGAGAACCGGCCCGGTGCGGCCCAGGGACCACAGGGTCGAGCCCCTATTCCGCGAAGAGGGTGAGGTGTTCGAGGCCCTTGTGCTCGGCTTGCGCGACTACTTCCAGAAGAACGGCTTCTCGCGAGCGGTGCTCGGGCTCTCGGGCGGCGTGGACTCTTCGCTTTGCGCAGTCGTCGCCTCCCGCGCTTTAGGCCCGCAGAACGTCACCGGCGTCCTGATGCCGAGCCGCTACACCTCGGAGGCCTCCAACACCGACGCCGAGGCCGTCGCCAAGAACCTTGGCATAGACACGCAGGTGGTCCCTATCGGCCCGGCGTTCGACGCCTACATGGAGATGCTCGAAGGCCCCTTCAAGAGCTTGCCCGAGGACACTACTGAGGAGAACCTCCAGGCGCGCATCCGGGGGAATATCATCATGGCGTTCTCCAACAAGTTCGGCTGGATCGCCCTGGCTACCGGCAA
>DATDKB010000366.1:0-5033 GCA_036520255.1 Rubrobacter sp.
ACGCCGGCCATCAGCGGCGACGCGAGGCTCGTGCCCCCGATACGGTACTCGTCGTAGTGTACGCCCTCGGGGAAGGTCTGCGTCTCCCCGACCAGCATGCCGGTCGTGGGGTCTGCGTCCAACCCGACGTCTGGCACGGCGCGGCCGGCCGGAGAGCCGGCGGCGACGACGCCCTGCTGGTAGGCGGGACGGTTGAACAGCGTGCCGAACCCGCCTCCGGCTCCGTAGAGGAAGCCGAGGGGCTGCCATGAGTCACCGGACTCCGACAGCTCGAACTTGTTCGTGCCCCAGCCGGCCTCCCACAGGTAGGCGTCGCGGCGCCCGACGGCTAGGGAGGTCCCGCCCACGGCGGTGACGTAGGGGTCCATAGCGGGGTAATTGGTCTGTAACTTGCCTGTGGCGGCGACCTCATCGCCGTTGTCCCCGGAGGAGAAGAAGAAGCCTATGCCCTGGAGGGCGCCCTGCTTGAAGACCGACTCGTAGGCCCGGATCGAACCGCTCGTCTCGTTGGCCGCCAAGCCCGACCAGGAATTGTTGACTATGGAGGCCTTATTATCGTCTACCACCCTGGTCAGCGTGTCCAGGAAGTCAGGGTTGCGGCAGCTCTGCGAAGCGTAGAAGAGCACCTTCGAACCGCGCGCTATACCGTGGACGGCCTCCACGTCCAGGGTCTCCTCCCCGTACCAGCCGCTCGCGTCGCACAACTTCTGGTGGCTGAAGCTGCCTGGTAGGCTCTGGCCGAACTGGCCGCTCTGGAAGGCGGGGTCTCCGTGCCTGGTGGCGTACTTGTTGGCGTCTTTGAGGATGGTAGGCGAGGCGTAGGCGCCGGTGATGGCGATCGTGACGCCTTTGCCGTCGAGGCCGCTCCCTTTGACCCCGTAGGCGCCCCGAAGCTGGTCGGGTACGTAGCCGCAGACGGCGTAAGGACGGTAGCTGCCCTGGAACTTCGGGAGTGGGGTCTTGAAGTTGGCCTGGTACCTGGCCGTGAGCTGCCCGTAGGAGAGCGAGCACGGCCTGGCGTTCCTGAAGCCCTGAGGGGGCGGGGCGGCGCTGCTCTTACGGCTGATGCCCGCCGTGGCCGGTTTGACGGTATCGGCCGGCGACTCCAGGCCCGTAACCCCGAGCACCTTGTCTGACAACCCTTGCGGTAGTGACAGGTCGCCAGCGGGGGCGAGGGCCTGCTCGCCGCGGTAGCGGTAGAGCTTAAGCGTCACGCCGAAGGCCTTCTCTGCCGCATCCACGTCGCCTCGAGCGGCGACGTAGCGCCTGCCGGCGCCGACGCCCGTGATGCGCAGTCCAGCCCCCCTGAGCCAGGCCTCTACCGCGTTTACGTCCGCTTGCGCGGGCCCGAACCTGGACCTGTATTGGTCCGGCGTGATGAACTGACCGTACTGCGGGCTCGAAGGATCAGAGACCGCATCCACCAGGGCGTTCAGTTCCGCGTTGTTGCGAGGTCTCAGGTAGACCCGTGCATCTACGTGCCTCGAGCCCGGTGCCCTGGCCACCTCGTTGGACGAGTTCGCCCACACGGGCGTGCTGTCCGCGAGCGAGGCGCGGTTACCGTCCGCGCTGATCTGGGCGCTCGCCTGGGCCTTGAACCCCAAGACCGTAGCGACGACGGCCAGGGCGACGGCGAGTGCGAGCGTTCCTAAGCGTTGCGCGTCAACCAAGATCCCTTCCCCTTCCACTTCCGAAGCGGGGTGTATTCGTCCCCACCTGTGATTCGGTTGGCCCGCGCATCATACAAGCGAAAGAGGCCTGGCGCATCCGTAAGACGGCGACGCCGATTCCTATACCGCGCGCGATGATGCCTCGCGGTCTACACGGCCGCCTTCGCGCCCTCGCTCAGGAACCCATCGAGCACGGAGAGCGCCGCGCTTGCCTGCCGTTGCCTACGCTCGGGTTTGCTCATGCGCCTGCCGTTCTCCTTTTTCGGAACCGCAGGGACGAGGCCCCAGTTGGAGTTTATGGGCTGGAGGGTGCCTTCCTTGGTCGTTATGTAGTGGGCTAGAGCACCCATCATCGTGCCTTGCGGCATGGTCGTGGGCTCCTCCCCCCTCGCTAACCTCGCCGCGTTCGTACCCGCGATGTGGCCCATCGCCGTGCTCTCGACGTAGCCCTCGACGCCCGTGAGCTGGCCCGCGAAGAACAGGGGCTCTTCGCTGAGATGCTCTCTTATGCGCATGGTGGCCTCTAGCATGTTGTTGGACGGCAGATACGTGTTGCGGTGCATCACGCCCATGCGGGCGAAGTCGGCGTTTTCGAGGCCTGGGATGGTACGGAAGACGCGCCGTTGTTCGCCCCACTTCAGGCGCGTCTGGAAGCCGACGATGTTGTAGAGACGGCCCTCCGCGTCGTCCTGACGCAGTTGCACGACGGCGTAGGGAATGTTGCCGGTGCTCGGGTCGGGGAGGCCGACGGGCTTCATCGGGCCGAAGCGCAGGGTCTCCTCGCCGCGGCGGGCTATCGTCTCGACGGGGAGGCAGCCCTCGAAATAGAGATCCTCCTCGAAGTCCTTGATGGGACTGAGTTCCGCGGTCGCCACGTTTTCCACGAAAGCGTAGTATTGCTCTTCTGTCATCGGGCAGTTCAGGTAGGCGGCCTCGCCTTTGTTGTAGCGGGAGGCGCGGTAGATCACCGACTCGTCCAGGGAGTCACGGTGGATGATCGGCGATGCCGCGTCGTAAAAGTAGAGCCTCTCTCCGGAGAGCGCTCCTATCTCTTCGGCCAGCGCGTCCGAGGTCAGCGGGCCGGTCGCGACCACCGTCGGGCCTTCAGGTAACCCCGTTGCCTCCTTGCGGACGACCTCGATGTTGGGGTGGGCATGCACCGTCTCCGTCACGGCGCGGGGGAAGTCCTCGCGGGCCACCCCGAGGGCGCCGCCGGCTGGGACAGAGTTCGCATCAGCGCGGTCCAGGATCACGGACCCGAGCCGGCGAAGCTCCTCCTTGAGGAGCCCCGATGCGGTGGTCAACGAAAGATTGCCCAGGGAGTTCGAGCAGACCAGCTCGGCGAAGTGCTCCGTGCGGTGGGCCGGCGTCTCCTTCATAGGGCGCATCTCCCACAGCTCCACCGAGCAGCCGCGCTCCGCCGCCTGCCAGGCCGCCTCGCTCCCTGCAAGTCCGGCTCCTAAAATCGTCACGTCGGGCATAGAAGATGGTCCTCCGCTTGTATCTTTGCAAGAGGCTCTATTCTACGCCACGCGCTGCGGGCTTTATGTCGTGGTCGTGAGCGTATCGCTTCCTGTCACCGAGAATACGCAGGCCCTCGGCAAGCTTCAGGTCGTCTCTCGCCACGTCAAAAGACCGATGGTGGACTATGCGCGTCGATCACATCCAGTCGATCACATCCACTTTAAGCCTGTCTTCCACTTCGCCCTACCTTCTCTACTGAAAAAAGGCGAACGTCGCACATCAGAGGGTTGTACGAACGAGACGGGGGAGGCGCAGCCGGACAAACCGCCGCGCCTCTCCTGCTTGAAGCTAGCGCTAGGGAGCGTACTTGATTGTGTCGCGAGCCTGCGTCGAGACGTTGCCCGCCCGATCCTGGTACTGTACGTAGACCGTCTTGTTTCCGGCACCGCTGCTGAGCGTCCACGACCTGCTCGTGGTGTACGCCTGCCAGGAGGACCAGGTGGTGTTTTCGTTCCTGTATCGCGCGAGTGCTACCCCGCTCGCCGGCGACGGGTCGGTGGCCTTGAGCGCGAGCGTTGCCGTTCGACTCTTCGTGCTGGCAGCGCCACTGTTTATTGTCACCATGCCCATGGGACTGTCCTTGTCGACCCTTACGTTCCTGGGGGCCGAAGCGACCGACGTGTTGCCAGCCTCATCGGTCGTCTTGGCGGTGTAGGTGTGGGGCCCGTCGCCGACACCGCTGAGCGTCTTGGACCAGGCGCCGCTTGCGCTGCCGTTGACGGGTATACCCCTTGGGGTTGCACCATCGAATACCTGGACCGTGGTGCCGGCCTCGGCCGTCCCCGAAAGCACTATGGTGCCGGCTTTATCGTAGGAATTGTTCGGCTGGTTCGTGATCACGGGTGCGGCAGGCACCGTAGTGTCCACCATAAAGCTGCGCGACGCCGGGTTTCCCTCGTTGCCTGCCGTTCACCCGTACTTGGTGTCAGGCATTTGGGCGCAGAAGGGCGCTTGGCGAAGCGCCCCTGCAGACGGTAGAGTTTAGATATCTTTCAAGCCTGCGTCATATTTCGGCGGTCATCAGAAGAACGTCGCCGGTGTGGTGAATGAGTGGGTGTGGCACGACCGCGGCCCGGTCAACCTCCCGGAAACCTTCGCGTTCGTAGAGTTTGACCGCCCCGGTATTCTGCTCGAAGACGAGCAGGCTCAAAGCGTCGAGGTTTCTCTTGCGCGCCCGGTCCCTCGCGATGGAGAGCATCTCTGTTCCCAGACCCATACCGCGAAACCCCTCGAGCAAGACCAGCGAGCTTATGTAGAGGGTGCCCGGTATCTCCAGCCTCGCGTACGGCTCCAGCACGGGATCTACGGGCTCCTCGGGCTCCTCAGCGCCCGCCTCTACCGGGTAGGTGCATAGCTGTCCGATCACCTCCCCTTCCCGCTCGGCGACGACGCAGTTCGTGTGGGAGAAGTTGCCCTCCTCGCGGGCGTAGCGAATGGCCCCGATCTCGACAGGCTCCAGCCCGGGATACTCCGGAGCCAGGGTCGTCCACACGTAATCCACCACGCCATCCGAAGAGATGCTGAATAGCTCCGCGATCCTGCGACTGTCTTGCCTGGTCGCCGCCCTGAACGCCACCCCAGATTCTTTGTCCACTCTAGCACGCTCCACCTTCGCCTCCGCTTGTCAGCCGCGGTACGCCCGGTGTCCTGCCGACAACCAGGAATACGGTAGCCTGCATGTAGTCTCGCAAATAAAGTCCTACCAGGATAGTTAGCCGGCCAACTATCTACAGCGGGTTTCGGGAGGAGCGAACCTCCCGAAACCCCGCCTTCGGCCAAAAGCTGACTTGCCGAAGTGCTGAGATGCTGATTCGTGAAGCCTTGGATTGCTGGCAGACC
>DATDKB010000367.1:0-3944 GCA_036520255.1 Rubrobacter sp.
GTGGGCCAGGCCATAACCGGCCACCGCGCCTTCTCCCCCCGCCCTCCGCAACGCGCCGACGAGAAGACCGCGTGAGAGGCGAGTAGGCTCGTGCAAGAAAGAGAGACATCGGGGGCGGAACTCAGGATCACAGACCAGGACGCGCGCACCGTGGCCAGCCTCCTGCGCTACGCCATAAGCCTCAACACAACCGCCGGGCTCGTCTCCCCCACGCAGCGCCGCCTCGCGACCTCGACCTACAGGGCCGTCGAGGTCGCTGCGGGCGTGCTCGAGGGGAAATCCCTAGAAGAAGCGATCCAGGACGCAGACCGGACCTGGACCGGCTCGCTAGAAGAAGACCACCTCCGCGCCATCGAACTGCTAGGGCGGGAGCGCGGTACCCTCAAAGAAGTCCTCTCCAGCCACCTCACCCCCGAACAACTCGCCGATTACCTCGAAGTCCGGGGAGATCAATACCTCGAACTCCTCCGCCAGACCCCCACCAGGGGGAAAGGAGAACCCGGAGGTTAGCCCTTTAGCTCCGAGTTGGGCCCCAACCATTGCCACCGCCCCCAGGTGCGGTAGACTCCTATATATGCAATATG
Organism: Rubrobacter sp.; assembly: GCA_036520255.1. GTDB lineage: Bacteria > Actinomycetota > Rubrobacteria > Rubrobacterales > Rubrobacteraceae > Rubrobacter_D. The sequence continues at coordinate 585 of DATDKB010000367.1, forward strand.
CACATAGACATAGAACAGCCAGCGTACTGGAGGTTGTATGGCGATGAGCGGGCCAAAGGTACTGGCGTTAAGGGACGGGACTTGCCTACGGGTACGCGGGATCAGGGCGGAGGATGCCGGGGCGTTGCAGCGGCTCGTCGGTAGATCCAGCGACCGTTCCGTGGAGCTACGTTTCTTCGGTCCTCTAAGGAAGCTTTCGGACGAGATGGCCGGGCGCTTCGCCGACGTCGATGGCATGGACCAGTTTGCGTTGGTGGCCTTGGATCCCGAGGACCCCGGGGAGATCGTCGGTGTCGTGCGCTACGCGCGGGAGGGGGATGGTGACGGGGCTGAGTACGCGGCGCTCGTCGAGGACAGGTTTCAGGGCCGGGGGCTCGGGATCGGTTTGACGAGAGGCCTCATCGAAGCCGCCCGCGAGAACGGCATCGGCCATCTCCACGCCCTGGTCATGCGCGAGAACGTCGGTATGTTGAGCCTGCTGCGGAGCCTGGATCTCCCGGAGCGTATACGCTTGCAGGACGGCGCCGAACGCGTCGAGATAGACCTGCGCTCGGACAGCGCCGCCTGAGCGCGAAACGCAAGGCTGCAATAGGCCTATCTCTGGTGCTTTTCGTTAGTTCGAGGGAGGCCCAGTTGCGCTCGCAGGCCCGTCATGCCGATACCTCCCCGGTGCTCGACGAGCCTGCCGTCTGAGAAGCAGTCCGTGAACGTGCCTGAAAACGTCGCGTGTTTGCCCGTTGGCGGGTACCAGAGCACGCCGCCGCTGTCGGTACCGGAGAAGGCGCAGCGGGTCGTGACCGTGTCGCCTGCGGCGGTTTGTTCTTCGACGGATAGGGTGAGATCCGGGAACGTGCGGCGCAGGTCCGCTACGGACTTCTTGAACTCTTCTCTGCCGTACCAGTCGTGTTCGTAGTCCAGGATATCCTCGGCGACCAGATCGTTTATCGTGGCCGCGTCCCCCGCTCCCCAGGCCACTTCGTACAGGCGTCGGGCCTTCGAGCAGTTCTCTTCCGACAGCGCCCGATGCTCTGCGGCGACGATCGCGGCTTCGCGGTCCCTGGCACCGTAGAGCAGACTACCGACCAGTATCCAGCCCACGCTTGCCAGCAATACCGGCACCTGCAGTGAGATTTCCATCCAGCGGGTGTCCACGTACGGGACTACGGGTGGCTCGATCGAACCACGCACGACGACGAACACCAGCGAGTACAACAACGGCGAATCCAGCACGCCGACGGCCAGCAGCAAATACCTCCAGCGTCCGAGCCCTCGCCCCCAGAACGCGGCGACGCCGCAGAGCGCGATGCCGACGCTTGAAGACATCCAGAAGACAGCGAAAAGCACTTCCCAAAATAGCGGGTCGGAAGACGGACCGTAAGGGTCCTGCGAACCTAGAACCTGACCGAGCAGCAAGGTCAAAGGCAAAACGACGCCAAGTGAGAACGACACGACGCCGGTTAGGGCCATTCTTCGGACCAATCTCGGCGCCTTTTCCAGCGCGAAGTAAAGTCCGGCCAGCCCCACGCAGACGAAGAGCCACCTCGGAAGCCCCTGCAAAAGGCTCGCCGCTATGTAGAACCCCCCGAAGGCGTAGGAGAACGCACCCTCGGGAGCGCGGAGCACGGCCACAACGAAGAGCGCGCTCGCCACGATCCCTAGAACCCCCGCGGCCACCAGCGCGACACCGCCGGCATGCACAAGCGTGTTGCTCCACCCCGCGAGCCGGTCCAACGCACGCAAAAAGGGCGTCCGGTGGGTACCGGACGCCCCGAGTCCCGGCCATTCGGCCAAGTGGTTAGACGCGCTCGAAGATGGCTGCGATGCCCATGCCGCCGCCGATGCACAGCGTCACCAGGCCGTACTGGCCACCGGTGCGGGCGAGGTGGTGCAGGATCTTGACCGTCAGAACGGCGCCCGTGGCCCCGACCGGGTGTCCGAGGGCCACTGCTCCGCCTACAGGGTTCAGCTTCTCCTCCGGCACCTCCAGCTCGCGCCCGACGGCGATCGCGATGGACGAGAAGGCCTCGTTCGCCTCGACGGCGTCCAGGTCGTCGACCGAGAGCCCGGCCTTCTTGAGGGCCAGCCTGGAGGCGGGGATCATGCCGGTCCCCATCACCGAAGGATCGACGCCGGCCACGGCCGCGGAAACAAGCCTGCCGGCCACGGGCATACCAAGCTCTTCGGCCTTACGCTCGCTGGAAACAAGCATCATGGCCGCGCCGTCGTTGATGCCTGAGGCGTTGGCCGCCGTTACCGTGCCGTCTTCCTTCTTGAAGACCGGCTTGAGCTTCTGGAGGCCTTCCACGCTCGCGTTCTCGCGGACGTGCTCGTCCTTCGTGAACTGGACGGTCTCCTTCTTCTGCTTGACCTCGATGGGTACTATCTGGCCGTCGAAGAGCTCTTCTTCGTGGGCCTTGGCCGCCCGCTGGTGGCTCCTGACCGCGTAGGAGTCAGAGTCCTCGCGGGTTACCCCGTACTCCTCGGCCACGTTCTCAGCCGTCACGCCCATGTGGTAGTCGTTGAACACGTCCCACAGTCCGTCGTAGACCATGTGGTCGAGAATCTTGGCGTCGGGCATTCCCATCCGGTAGCCGTAGCGGCCCTTCGGCATGAGGAATGGGGCCATGTCCATGTTCTCGATGCCGCCGGCCATAACCACGTCAGCGTCGCCAAGAGCTATCTCCTGCGCCGCAGAGACCACGGCCTGGAGGCCAGAGCCGCACATCCTGTTCAACGTCATGCCAGGTACCTCGACGGGGAGACCGCTCTTTATGCCGACCTGACGGCCCGGGTTCATGCCCTGGCCAGCAGACAGGATGTTGCCGACTATGACCTGATCCACCTGGTCGCCCTCTACCCCAGCCCTGGAGAGCACCTCTTTTCCGACCGTCGCCCCGAGGTCCGTCGCCGGCGTGTCCTTGAGCGCGCCGCCGAATGTGCCTATGGCTGTCCTGAGGGGCGTCGAGATGACTATCTCGCCGTTGCCGTTACCGTTGCCGAAGCTCACCCTTACTCCTTCCGTCTACACACTTGATACAAGGATACATCAAAAGACGAGGCCCGGACCACCCGGCCCGGGCCTCTATATACTCGCTACAACGTACCGATCTTCGGGCTACCGGTCTGTCCTCCGCTGCGCCTCGTCCAGGTTGCCCCTGTAGTAGGAGAACATGGAGTTCAGGAAGTCCATGTAGGCATTGACCGACTCCTGGGCCAGCACCTGGGAGGCCTCCTGCTGCTTGCGCTGCTGCGCGATCAAATCCTCAGACAATGCCCTGTTGTTCTCGGCCTGCGTCCTGAGGTTGTTGATGACGCCGTTAAAGAAGGTCTGCGTCACCTGCGCGTTGAGCTCCTGCGCCG
>DATDKB010000368.1:0-4105 GCA_036520255.1 Rubrobacter sp.
CGAAGGCGACTGTTGCACACGAGAGTAGTGGGACAAGGTTGAAAAAAGAACTACCGGTTGCCTGCAACCTCGTCGATGGCGAACAGGACCGGCGCAGGGAAGCCGTCGGTGGCCTGCTGAACACCAGCCGTCTCGCGGGCGAGTTGGAGGACGGTTACCAGTTCGCTTTCCCTGGGGACGCGGATTATGCGAGGCGGCTCACGGAGGTCGTGCTGGCTGAGCGTTCCTGCTGTCCTTTCTTCCGCTTCGAGCTTGTTTTCGAGCCGGGTGGTGGGGAGATCATGCTGCGTGTAACGGGGCCGGAGGGCACGAAGCAGTTCATGAGCGAAGTGTTTTCGTTGGCATCGAGTCCCTGAAGGTGGGGCCTATCGAGCGGCTCGAGTCCTGGGCGCGCAGGCTCAAAGTCGAGGTGTACGCGCCGTATCTGGCCTATAAGGACCCGAGGGTGCCCTGGTACGCGCGGGTCTTCGCCGCCGTCGTGGTCGGGTACGCCTTCAGCCCCATAGATCTCATACCCGACCCAGTCCCGGTCCTCGGGTATTTGGACGATCTGATCCTCATCCCGCTCGGGGTCGCGCTGGCGATCAAGATGATCCCACCGCCCGTACTCGCCGAGTGCCGCGAGAAGGCGCGTAACGCGAAGGACAGGCCGGTTAGTAAGGTGGCAGCCGTAGTTGTGGTGGTGGTCTGGTTCACCTTGGCCGCGCTGGCCGTGTGGCTCGTGGCGCGCGTGTTCTGACAGCGCTTTTCTGATTATCGACTCGTAGAGGTGCCGCGCGTTTATCTCTGATTACGGACAGACCCTGAAGCCTGATACCGAGTCCGTCTGGACGGTCGCACTTTCCGGAGCGGGCGCGCCGGATCCTCCTCGTCCATCATTCCCGCGAAAGCGGGAATCCACGGGTAGCACAAGATGTAGGCTCGTGCGCGGTGGCGTTGCCATTCAACCGGACTTGGCATGAGGCCTCTCGGAGAACCAGAGCGCATGTGCTACGATTCCAGCCCAGGCTAGAAAGAGGAAGGTCGTGACCAAGAGCGGCGCAAGGATTCGTAGAAGCGGCGGGTCGGGGGGTTCCAGAAGGACGTACCTGATAGTTGGCGCGCTCATGTTCCTCTTCGTCGCCGGGTTTATCGCGCTCGCGGTGATCGATGCCAGGCAGCAGTCCGCCAGCGGCGCCCTCGGGGACGTAAAGACCTACGATGTTGGCCCAGCAGGCAAACACACTGCAGCCGACGTAGACTACGAACAGAGTCCCCCGGTTGGGGGTCCGCACAACCCCGTCTGGCAGAACTGCGGCTACTACGACAAGCCCGTGCGCGACGAGAACGGCGTCCACTCCTTAGAGCACGGCGCGGTCTGGATTACCTACTCCCCCGACCTCCCGCAAGACCAGGTAGAAGAGTTGCAAAACGTCGCCCAGAGCCGGTCCTACATCCTGGTCAGCCCCTATCCCGGCCTCGACTCGCCCGTTGTGGCCTCTGCCTGGGGCAAGCAGGTGGCCCTCGATGGCGCCGATGACCCCGACCTCGAAAGCTTCATAAAGGCCTACCGTCTGGGCCCACAGACCCCCGAACCAGGCGCCGTCTGCACCGGCGGCACCAGCGCCACGCAGTAGCGACGGCAACACCGCCGACGCTTGGTCCTGCCGTTATGCCAACGGTGATTGCGATCGATCGACCGGCATTCATCCGAGTGTGCGGATGAGGAATTGTTCGACCTTCGCCTCACCGCCCTTCTAAAGAGTTGGACTTCCGATGTACGGCGTTCTCAGAGACTGTCCGAAAAGACGGATCTCATCCTATGCACCGAGCCACAAAGAGTGAACTCACTAGAAGTGCGGATGGAAGCATAGCGCGAAGGGCAGAAGCTGTTGCGCTCGGCCACGATCCAGGGCCGCCACGTGGGCTTGACAAAATGTGCCTTCTCATGGAAGTTCGTACACTCCTGCGATCCTTCGAATCGCCAGCTGCGGGATACACATAAGGACCACGGGGTATACCACGGGGTACACATAGGTTGCCATGCAACGTCGCCCAGACAGCGGGAGCGATCGCGACCCCGAGTCGAGAGGGTCTCGAGGACGAGGAACCCGTCCGCCCTGGCAAACGGCGTTGTTGATCGTGGCAGCACTGATCTTGACGGCATACATGGTCTTTTGCCTACTGGAAGGCCGCTATTGGCGTGCGCTTTCCTGGGCCTGCTTTCTCGTGATCACGGCACTGACGTTCATCGCAGTAGATGTACTTAGAGTGCATTTTCAAAACCTGGTGCAATCGGTGCAGTGTGAGCGTGAAGGTAACGATATCCCACCTTGGTTTCCTCCATTTCGGCTCTGTGCTCTTTAGCCTCACATTCCCGAACGGGAGTTTTGAAATGCACTCTAAGTCTTGCCGCAAGGCTGCGCCGGCTGTTCCTTGTAGCCGCTCTCGTGGCGATGATATTGGATTTTGTTACCCGGCGATGAGGTCCCCGAACATGGGACGTTAGACTCCGGTAAATCTCACCATGCACCCGACTTCGGGCAAGGTAATTTCTCGGACGTCCGCATCCATGACCTTGCATAGCGCCGGTCGTCAAGGGCCAAGACCGATCGATATACCTGATCTCTTCTCAACCCTGGTTGCTACATCTTGTGGTGCTTCATAAAGATGCAGACGGGTGCGTAGAGACTCCGTATCGAGCTGCGGGTTAGTCGCGGACTGGTGGTGGCTGGTTTGAAGCCTGACCTCAAAGACGGAGATTGCAGCTTACTTGGAACGTGTGTTGACGTGAGCAGACCGAAGGGGGATTGACCTTTCAGAGGGCAGCGGACATCCCTGCGCAAGCTGTTTGCCAAGATAGACAGGGCCTATCTTCGAACAAAGCGCTCTCAGTCGCGGCGGACGACGCCTTCGCGCCAAGCGTAGACGGCGGCCTGGGTGCGGTCTGCGAGGTGCAGCTTGGAGAGGATGTTGGAGACGTGGCTCTTGACGGTCTTCTCGCTTACGTAGAGGCGCCCCGCTATCTCCGAGTTGTGCAACCCTTCGGCGATGAGCTTCAACACCTCCAACTCCCTGTCGGAGAGGTCGTGGAAGACGTTGAGCTCTGCGCGCCTGGCGCCGTGCAACTCCCTGACCACCCGGGCCGCCACCCGCGGGTGCAGGACGGCCTCGCCCGAGGCGGCCTTGCGGACGGCGTCGGCGAGGTCTTCGGGGCCTATCTCCTTGAGGACGTAGGAGAGGGCACCGGCCCGAATCGCGGGAAAGACGTGCTCGTCGTCGTGGTAGGAGGTGAGCATGACGACGTTGGTGCGAGGCGAGCTCGCGACGAGGCGCCGCGTCGCCTCGACGCCGTCCATGCCTGGCATGATGAGATCCATGAGGGCGACGTCGGGCGCGTGCTCTGCGGCGAGCCTCACAGCCTCCTCCCCGCTCCCAGCCTCGGCGACCACGCTGATGTCGCCCTGCGTCTCGAGGAAGGCTCGTACTCCCTGCCTTACGAGTGCGTGATCGTCGACGAGCAGGACGGTGATCGGCTCGCTCATAGCTTATCGCCTTTCTTCTGCAACGGGCAGAAGCACTCTACCCGCGTTCCTTTGCCTGGCGCGCTCTCTACGTTGACGTGCCCATCGAGCTTGACCAGCCGCTCGCGCATGCTTTGAAGGCCAAATCCTCTGCCAGGGTTGCGCGAGGGGTCGAAGCCGCGGCCATCGTCCGCCACACGCAGGGTAACGGTATCTCTGGTATACACCAGATCCAGCTCCGCGTGATCGGCCCCGCTGTGTCTGGCGACGTTGGCCAGCGCCTCCTGCGCTACGCGGAAGAGTGCCTGTTCGACTTCAAGGGGCGTTTCGCGCTCGCCCGCCACGCGGAAGTCGGCGGGGATCTCGGCCCCTTCTGCCCAGCGGGCAACGTACTCCTGCAGCGCCGCTGCAAGACCTTTTCCTTCCAGGGCCGCGGGGCGCATCTCCTGGATCAGGACGTTCAGTTCTTTCTGGGCCTGGCGCACGAGTTCATCAGCCTGGGAGAGGTGGGACTCGGCCGAGCCCGTGTCCTTTTCGATCAGGGCGCGGGCGGCGGCGATCTGGAGCGAGGTCGCGAAGACCTGCTGCTTGACGGAGTCGTG
>DATDKB010000369.1:0-9312 GCA_036520255.1 Rubrobacter sp.
CCGCCGGCGTGCCCTCAAGTATGCGTCTCGGCGAGATTTTATGCGGCCCGCGTTGCTAACGGTAGCAATCGCAATTAAACAAAGTGCCTAAATCGGCCCGTTGGCGACTCCTGCCGATCTTCGGGACCCTTCCGAGGATACATTTTGGCATTCGAACGCTCTCAGGACGCCGTTTCTATGCACCTTGAGATAGTCCTTCAACCGTTAGCATCGTGTCCTACGACAGAAGTGTCCCGAACCGTCGGTAAGGGCGAGCGCAACTGTCCCACGTAGTCCGGTCTCACGCTGCTCCTGGCCGGCAGTTCGAGCTCGATTTGGAGCACCTCTTCTTCTGCGGAGCGGGTCTCGGCCAGAATATCTCCGTCTGCGGAGACGGCCATCGTTCCTCCCACGAAGGTGAACTCTTCGCCCGTGCCGATCTGGTTCACGTAGGCGTGCGGCAACCCGTTCTCTAGCGCGCGGGACGTACAGAACACGTGGTGGTCGCGCTCGAAGGGTTCCATGTTCGCCGAGATAGTCAGGAGAAGGTCGGCCCCGGCCTGCGCGAGCGCCCTCGCCACCTCGGGAAACTCTACGTCGAAGCAGATCATGAGCCCCGCTTTCGCCCCGCCGAGATCCACGACTAACAACTCGTCTCCTGGGAGGTACGCTTCCCGCTCCGACCCGAACAGGAAAACCTTTCGGTAGATGCCGGCGACTGTTCCGTTCCGGTCGATGTAGATGGCCGAGTTGGCGTACCTGCCTCCGAAGCGCTCCGGCGCGCCAAACACCACCGCGGTCGAGTTTTCCTTTGCGACTTCCGCCACGCGCCCAACTTCGTGTCCCTCCGGGTCCACGGCCAGTTCTTCGAGCCCGACCGTCGTGTATCCGCTCATGAATAGCTCGGGAAAGAGGATAAGGTCGGCCTCCGGCCGCTCGGCGATCGTTCCGACCATGGTTTCTATGTTGTCATTTGTCTGGCGCAGTAGCGGGCTAAGCTGGGCGAGCACTATGTTCAGCACCTGGGTCATCCGAAATGCTCCTCTTCTCCTGGGTCCTCCGGTTCCGAATACAGCCTCTTTTAAAGGACTATTATCAGCTTCCTTCGGGGTTAGTATCTATGCTGAGCTGCGGCGGGGGCTCACGGAAACCGCGGGTGAGCCAGGCCAGCCAGACCACCCCAAGAACGAGCCAGATCAAACCTATCACCTTGGCGCGGCCGTCCAGGTTCAGCAGCAGGTAGAAGTCGATAATCGCGCCCGCAAGCGGCAAAACTATCCAGAGGAGTATCCCACGGAAGCCGCTTTCCGGACGGTTGCGCAGGAAGTGTACAATCACGCTGATGTTCACGAGCGTGAACGCGCTGAACGCTCCGAAGTTGATAAACGAGGTCGAGGTGGTGACGTCGAGGAACAGCGCACCAAGGCCCGTGATGCCGATGAGCGAGATCGCAATTGCCGGGGTGCGGTAGCGGGGCAGAACGCGGCTGAGTCCATGCGGCAACGCGCCGTCGCGACCCATCGCGAACAGGAGCCGCGCCGCGCCGGCCTGGATGGCTAGCCCCGAGGCGAACTGGCCGACGATCAGCCCTGCCAGAAGGACGGAAGCGAAGAGGTTGCCGCCAAGCGTCCTTGCCAGATCTAGCGCCGCCGAGTCGACGTTCTTGAAGGTTCCCCCGGGGTGGACGAGCTGCGCGAAGTAGGAGACGCCGACGAACAGGGCGCCGAAGAAGAGGACGACGATTATCATGGCGCGCGGTATCGTGCGGCGCGGGTCGCGTGTCTCCTCTGCGAGCAGGGTCAGGCCGTCGAACCCGATGTAGGAGTAGGCAGCAACGGCGGCGCCGGCGGCGAGGGCCGGGAGCGTCAGGTCCACGCCCGCGAACGGGCTCGTCAGGCTGGCGCCAGTGTCCCCTCCGAGGACATACCCGATGCTTAGCGCGACGAAGATGCCTAGCACGAGTAACTGGAAAGCCACCAGCAAGTAGTTTGCCGTGGCCGTGACTCTGATGCCGATCACGTTGAGGATCGTGGTAATGAGGATGAAGGCCAAGATCCACACCGCTCCGGGAACGGCCGGAAACTGCGCCGAGAGGTAGGCCGCGCCGATCAGCCAGACGACCAGCGGTATGAAGAAGTAGTCGAGCAGGATGAGCCACCCGGTAAGGAAGCCGAGCCGCGGCCCCATCTCCCTCCCCACGTAGGTGTAGGCGGAACCCGCGCTCTGGTAATGCACGTACGCCATCCGCCCGTAGCTGTAGGCGGTGAAAAGCATCGCGACTAGCGTGATGAGGTAGGCCGTAGGTGCGGCCCCACTCGCGAGTTGGGCGATGATGCCGAACGTGGCCAGCACGATGAGGGGCGTTACCCACGCGATCCCGATTATGACGACCGCGCTGAGCCCGAGGGTCCGCTCCAACGTCTGCTCTTGCGTCCCGGTGGTCCCAGTGTTCTGCGTCATGGGCCTCCTTTCCTCGTATCCGGTCCTGTGAAGCTGGCCTCACGCATCGGCACGTCCCGCTCCCGGATCGCCGGACGATGGCGGACGTGCCTGGGATCGGCCAGGAACGTCCTCGCCCAGACGTTCTAGCCTCTTGCGGGCCGTGGCCTCGTGGGCCCACAGGCCCTCCGTGCTGGAGAGCCTGACCACGGGTGGAGCCAGCCTTCTGGTCCCCTCGTCGTCCGTCACCCGCTGATAGGTGAGGGTCTTGATGAACTTGGCGACCGAGAGCCCACCCGTGTAACGCGCGGCACCCGCGGTCGGCAGAACGTGGTTTGTCCCCGTCATCCCCTTGTCCGAGTAGGCCACCGTGGAGCGGCTCCCCAAAAACAGGGAGCCGTAGTTGCTGAGGTTCCGCAAATACCAGTCGTCGTCTTCTTCTGTGTGGATCTCGAGGTGCTCGGGTGCTATCTCGTCCATCAGGAGGACCGCCTCCTCGCGACTTCCCGCCACCACCACCGTCCCGTGGTCGCGCCAGGCGGCGCCGGCCACCTCGGCGGTCGCAAGCTCTGAGAGCTGGCGCTCGATCTCCTCTATTACGGCGCTCGCCAGCTGCTCTGAGGTCGTAACCAGGGAGGCCGGCGAGGTCGGGCCGTGCTCGGCCTGTCCCAAAAGGTCGGCGGCAACGAGCTCCGGGTCGGCCGACGCGTCGGCTATGACGGCGACCTCGGAAGGTCCCGCCAGTAGGTCTATGCCCACCGTCCCGAAGAGCTGGCGTTTGGCCTCAGCGACGTAGGCATTGCCAGCGCCCACGATCATGTCCACGGGGCTCCTCAGATCCTCGAAGAGACCGAAGGCCATCGCGGCGAGGGCCTGCACGCCCCCCACGGCGTAGATCGCGTCGGCTCCGGAGACGGAGATGGAGTGGAGCATCGCCGGGTGGACGCCACCCTCCCGCCGCGGCGGCACGCAGGCGATCACCCTCTCGACGCCCGCCACCTTCGGCACCGCTACGGTCATGAAAGGGGAGGCCAGGAGCGGCACCCTTCCGGCGGGTTGGTATGCCCCGACAGATCCCACGGGCACCTGTCTCTGCCCCGCGACGATACCCGGGGCGACCTCCCTCTCGAAGTCGACGAGCGTCTCGCGCTGCATCCCGGCGAACCGCCTCGTGTTGTCCCTGCCGAACTCGATGGCCTCGCGCAGTTCCCCGTCGACGGAGTCAGCGGCGCGCCCGATCTCCTCCTCGGAGACGCGGAAGTCGGGGGGGTCCCAGCCGTCCAGTTCGCGGGAGTATGACCTGACGGCTTCCATGCCGCCGCGCTCGATGCGCGAGAGCATCTCCGAGACCCGCTCCTTGATCTCTAGCGGCGAGCCCTTTACCTGCTCTTCAGAAGGTCGCTTGAGGTAACGGGGACCCTCGAGTAGGTCGTGTCGGTTAGCCTTGCTCAAACCAGACTCCCTTTCGTCTCGGTAACATCGTGCCGATTCCACCGTTGGAAATACGTAAGCCCCGAGTACGGTAGCCCTGCGGTGCTGCTGCGCGTGGGCGACACATCTCCCGCTAACGTCCCTTCTAACCCTCTTGTAACTCGTATACTAAGGAAGTGTTGGCATCGTAGCAATACGCACACGTTATAAAATTGAAGCCACGATTTAGAACGTGTTATAAGGGCGCATGCCCATCACAATCTCACAGCTGATCGGTTTTCCACACTTGAGACTGCGACTTTTCGCGGGAGCGCGGGGGGCAAGCCGGGAGGTACGGTGGGCGCACGCGTCCGAGTTGCCAGACCCCTCTGAGTGGCTCGAACCGGGCGCCCTCGTGATGACTACGGGCCTGGGGCTGGCCGCCGAGCCGGAGGCGCAAGGGGCCTACGTCGAGCGGCTAGCAAGGGCCGGTCTGAGCGGGCTACTCATCGGCGAGCAGGCCGATGAACAGATCTACGCGCCGGAACTTACCCCCCGCCTAGCGGCGGTGGCGGAAGAGCATTCGTTTCCCGTGCTGCTGATGCCGTACGAGCTCCCGTTCGCCGACGTCGCCCGCGTGGTAGCCGAGGCGAACCACGGTGAAGAGCACGCGCGCGTGGGCCAAGCACTGCGCATCTACGACACGGTCCGGCTCGTGATCGGGACCGCGTCGGGACGGGAGCTGATCTCGCGTCTCGGCGCCGTGACGAACTGCGAGCTGCACGTGATCCATCCCGCAACCGGCAAGCCGGTCTTTACGAACTCTTCGGACCCATTGCGGCTTGACGCTACCGCGCTAGCTCGGATCGTCAAGAAACTTGACGATCGCCCGGTCCCCGGTCCGGCGGTCGTGCGCATACCCCTCGGGCAGCGGCACATAGTGGCCCTGACCGTTCCGGCATCTCGTCCCGCCGCGTTGGTGGCCATGAGCAAGACCAGCGATCCGCCCGACCTTTTCGTCTTGCGCCATGTGGCCGCGGTCGCTGCGATGGAGGTGGAGAAGCTAAGAGCCTCGCGCGAGCGCAGCCGCCGGTCCGGCGCCGACCTGCTCGCGGATCTCCTAGGCAACCGTCACGACGAAGACGTCGCCGAGAGGCTCCTGGCGGAGAGAGGCCTGGCCGAAGCTCCTCGGGTCCTCGCCGCCTTCGCTGGCGCAGAGGCGGGCGAGGACTCCGAGCTCCACCACCGGCTGGAGGAACGCGGCGTGCCGCACCTGCTGGGCCGACGCGCCGGGGTGTTCTTCGCGCTGCTGCCCCACGACGACCGCGAGATCCAAATCCTAGCGCAGGAGGTCGGTTCGCCGGTCGGTCTCAGCAACCCTATGAGCAGCGTTTCGCATGTGGCCGACGCTCGCCTGGAAGCCGTGTGGGCACTGCAGGGGACACGAGTAACCGGTTCTACGATCGTCCGCTTCGGCGAAGACGCGGCGTCTCCGTTCCTGCCGCGCAACCCCGACGAGTCGCGTGCGATCGTGCGCCACGTGCTGGGGCCGCTGCTTGAGTACGACGCCGAGCACGACGCCCCGCTCGTGGCGTCTTTGAGAACCTACCTCGCATGCGGCCGTTCGCCTAAGGAAACCTCCGAAGCGCTCCACGTGCACAAACAAACGGTCATCTACAGGATGCGACGCGTGGAGGAGTTGACCGGGCGGCGTCTGGGTCGTACGGAGGACCTCGTCGGCTTCTGGCTCGCCCTGCGGGCACTCGAGCTCCTAGGGCATGGCGACTGAGGGACCACGTAGCGTAGAGCTCGCGATACCCAGCTTAGCGGCAGTTGGACCACAAGGGGCCTCTGGACAGGACCGTCTGTCGGCTGGGTCAGAAGCCATCCTCCGGGACCGAGAGTCCGTACTCGTTAGATTCTCCGCCACTCGAAGTCGCGGCAGTGACGAACTGCCTTTGCAACGGCCAATCTGACGTATACGAATATCCCGAATTTCGCAGAAAAGGCATTCCACGCACTCGGGTGAATAGAGCAGCGCGTGCGCAGGGCTCCTTCCTTAGCCTGGCTAGCCGTCTTTTGGCTCTAAGCCGCCTTGCCCAGACGCTTCCTTGCCGTAACAATCTAAAAGCTTTAGAGTGTTGCATCGTGAGTGCCGGGCGGATCTTAGAGCAACGAGTACGCGGGGCAAGGATCGGGGCGGCCGCTTGCTTCCTACTCACGGGAGTCATATCCGCGAGCTGGGCCTCACGCGTACCCGCCATCAAGGACGGCTTGGGCCTGAGCGACGGACAGTTCGCGATCGCCCTCCTCGGTTTGGAGGCTGGTGCCGTTCTCGGTCTCCAGCTCGGAGGTCTAATGGTGCCTCGCACCGGGAGTCGAAGGGCCCTGATCGCCTCGCTGCTCGCGTTCTCGGGCACGCTGTTGGGTCCGGCTCTCGCTCCGAGCCTTTTCGTGCTGGCCGTGAGCCTGTTCTCGTTCGCCGTCCTAAACAGCGTCGTCGATGTTGCCATGAACGCACAGGGGGTCGCAGTCCAGCGGCTCATGGGACGCCCCGTCCTCTCCGGGCTGCACGCGATGCACAGCCTAGGGGGAGTCCTCGGCGCGGGAGCAGGCGCCCTCGCCGCACGCCTCGGCGCCACACCGCCGCCACACTTCCTAGCCTGTCCCATGGTGGCCGCAGTGGGGGGCCTCGCCGCCCGGCCCCTGCTCTTGCCCTCTGGGGTCGACGCAAAGGAGGATCAGTCGGAAGACGGAGCAGCGGCTAGCATGGGCGGCTTGAGGCGGTGGTTTAGCGGGTGGTCGATTTCCATAGCCTTACTCGGGGCATTGGCCTTCTGCTTCACGCTAGCCGAGGGCGCGGGACTGAACTGGTCGGCCGTGTACGTCGCGGACGCCCTGGGAGGGACCGAGGCCTTAGGCGCGATCGGGCTGGGCGCCTTTTTGGGGGCGGTGACACTCGGGCGGTTGGTGGGCGACAGGCTCGTCTCCGGCCTCGGGGCAGTCAGGGTGTTCCAGGCGGGGGCGGTCGTGGCCGGCGTGGGCTTCGGCGGCGCGCTGCTGGTGGACGCCCCGGTGGCTGGGCTGGTAGGACTGGCGTTCCTGGGGGCGGGGATCGCCAACGCGCTGCCAATCGCTATCGCCGCGGGTGGCAACACCCCTGGACAGACACCGGCGACGGCCGCCGCGCGCGTCTCGACGCTCGGTTACCTGGGATCCTTCGTGGGCCCCGTGCTCGTCGGGGGCCTTGCGAGCCTTTCCAGCTTACCCGTGGCGTTGGGGTTGCCTGCCCTCTTCGTCCTAGCGGCGGCCCTCGGGGCGGGAGCGGTCCGGCGGGCGGGATAGAATGTATCCGTGGCAACCGATAGGGACGACAGACGCTTGGCGGCTCCAGGGAACCTGGAACTCGTCCGCGACTTCGTCAATACCCTGGACATCCTGCCGGGTATCGACAAGATCGGCGATCCTGCCAGCCTCGCCTCCTGGCTGGCCGAGCACCGCCTCGTGCCTACCCGGCCTACGCTTACCGAGGAGGACCTTGGGCGCGCCCGGAGCCTGCGAGAGGCGTTGCGCGCGCTCCTTTTGGCCAACGCGGGGGTCCCGCTCGCCCCGGAGTCTGCCGAGGCGTTCGACGACGCCGTCGGTCCCGCCCGTTTTCGCGCCCGGGCCGACGAGGCCGGTCGGCTAGAGTTGCTCCCGACCGATGAGGGCGAGCTTGACCACGCCATCGGCGGGTTGGCCTCCGTCGTGCTCGCTGCTCAGCAGGGCGGAACCTGGCCCCGCCTCAAAGCTTGCGCGGAGTGCCACTGGGCGCTCTACGATCGCACGAAGAATCACTCGGCCGCCTGGTGCGGCTCCCAGTGCGGCGCCCGAGCCCGCACTCGCCGCTACCGGAGACGGCGGCGCGAAGAATCCGCGTAGCGTCTGACCGTTACCAGGACCAACTTCCCAGAATAACCCTTAGACGACATTCAAATCAGAATTTGCAGGAGAAGAGAAAAGTCTGTGCCGACGTCGGCTTGTTACGAGCGAGCGCGCAGTTTACAACGTTAAGGAGCATAGAAACCACAGTAGTAATCAAAACGGGTGACCAAGGGTCCGGCATCCACGGAGCTCGAAGAAGTCCCGGACGTCCGCAGTGGTAATCGCTGAGATAGGGGTACCTATCGCCTCGACTAGAACCTTACGGGGTGAAACCTCGCCACAATGTCTGGGCTCTGTCGCGTTCTTGGTGATCGGCAGAAATCGCGGCGCACAAATGTGCCGCTGTGGCGGCTCGAAAACGCCGTCAAGTGGTAGCGATCTGTTTCTAGCGCGTCTCAAGCGGACGCGGATCGGGGCATTCCGGCTAATCGAGGCCTGTCTTCACCAGGATGCCGACAGAGCCCACACTTCATGAGTCGGTTTGATCGAGGAGCAAATTGGTCAGCAGGAAGCAAGCGAGATGATTGAGTGCAAAAGTCATTTCGATGCCTTCAGCGCTGAGTTGACGCCGCATGAAGACCGCACCCGCATTGTTGAGCAAGACGTGAAGGTGCGAATATTTGCTCTTGAACTCATTTGCCAAGCGTCGAACTTCCTGCCGCGACGACAGATCCGCAAGCAGTGCGTCTACTGTGTCGTTGCTGGTTGATCGGCGGATTTCCTCGACAACCTGGGATGTTTTCTGAGCGTCCCGTCCGACGATTACGACCGTCGCGCCCGTTCGGGCGCGTTCATGGGCCGTGCTTTTCCCGATACCGTTGGTACCGTCCGTAATCAGGCAAACTTTGCCTTGCATCGTCACTATCGTTTCTCCCTCATCCTTCGGTACGTTCCATAGCCGCGGGTGTGGCGATCTGTCAAGGTTAGTTGTTTTGCGCAACAGTGATGACGACTTTTCCCCGAGCGTGCCCTGTTTCGAGATACCGGATAGCTTCAGCCGTCTCAGCCAAAGGGTAACTTCGATCAATCACAGGGACGACTTTGCCAGCTTCGAGCAGCTCTTTGATAAAGACCAAGTCTTCTTTGTTGGCTTTCGCCGTCTTCATCATGCCGACTTTCTTGCCTCCAAGCAGCATGATCCGGAACAAACGCGACAGGGATGTAAATCCGGCAACGGAACAGATCCCATTGTGACTCAAGGCACGCTTATAGTCTGAAACCGAACGATTTCCTACAGCATCAAAAATCAGGTCATAACGCTGACCAGTTTGGGTGAAGTCCTCTTGCGTGTAGTCGATGACATGGTCCGCGCCGATCGAGCGCACCATGTCCAAATTGCGCGTGCTGCACACGCCAGTGACTTCAGTTCCGAACGATTTGGCGATCTGCACGGCAAACGTACCCACCCCACCAGACGCACCGTTGATCAGAACCCTTTGCCCTGGCTGAATCTGCCCTTTGTCGCGTAGACCCTGCAAAGCGGTGAATGCCGCTAAAGGGACGGCTGCTGCTTGCTCAAATGTTATCTTGGCCGGTTTCAACGCCAATAGCTCTTCAGGA
>DATDKB010000370.1:0-7313 GCA_036520255.1 Rubrobacter sp.
GAAAGCATCTAAGCGGGAAGCTCGCCTCGAGATGAGATCTCCCATCCCCTTTGAGGGAGTAAGACTCCTGGTAGACCACCAGGTTGATAGGCCACAGGTGTAAGTGCAGCGATGTATGTAGCCGAGTGGTACTAATAGGTCGAGGGCTTGATGGTTTTTACGGTTTGCGCTATGCGGTTTTCAAAGGTCAGGCGCGCCCCGCCGGGCCGACAACAGAATACTTGCCGCTTTCTTAAAAGGGTGACGATGGCGGCGGGGATACACCTCTTCCCATTCCGAACAGAGAAGTTAAGCCCGCCAGCGCCGATGGTACTGCGGGGTAGACTCCGTGGGAGAGTAGGTCGTTGCCCATTTCTTTTGCTCGGCGCTATGCGCCTCCCGGCACGCTCCCTTTGGTCGTTTAAAGCACACTTCGCCCTCCGCAGTCAGCTATGCAGTGCGCTCAGGTTTCGCCCTCGCTTGCCAGCTTCTTGATTTTTGTTTGTGGCTGGTGTTTCGTGGCTGATACGACCATTCTTGCTCATTTTAGGAGTACACTTCTCGTGTGCAGACCTCTGATCTCGTGTTTTCTCTGTCCGATGTCCGGTGGGAAGCAGTGCCCATCGTGTCGCCTTTGTTTGAGGCAGGTGAGGCCGCGAGCATAAGGCGGGCTTGGACCACGGTCCGTGTTCCCGGGCACTGGCAACTGGAAGATGCCTTTCGGGGATACGAAGGGTACGTGTTGTACAGGGCCAAGTTTGAGGCGCCGCCGCGGGGTGAGGACGAGTTATTGTCGTTGCGATTTGGGGGGGTGTACTATTCGGCGCGGGTGTGGCTGAACGGAAGTTATCTCGGGGCGCATGATGGGTACTTTGCCGCATTCGAGTTTGATTGCACGGGGAGCCTCCTCGAGGGCGAGGACGAATTGCTGGTCGAGGTCTACAGCCCGGAGGAGCTGGCGGAGAACACTAGGGAGACCGTTGGTGGGGTGTGGGCCTACTGGGACGGGATGGACCCTGGCATTAACCCCGGTGGCATCTTCCGAGAGGTCACTCTTGTTCGTAGCGGGCCCGTTCGCCTGCGTTCGGTGGGCATGAATGTGAAACCTTCCGGTGAGGGTCGGATTGCGCTCGAGCTCTACGGGGGGCGTTGGTCTGAGGTGGAGGTCTCGGGCAGGATCGAACCCGTGGGGTTCGAGGCTCCCGGCGCGGAGTTTCGGTTCACGGCACGCGTCGAGGCTGGCGAGAACCGATTAGAGGCGGACTTTTATCTTCGAGAAGCTCGGCTGTGGTGGACTTGGGACAGGGGAGAGCAGTGTCTCTACGAGCTGGTTCTCGGGTGCGCTGGCAACGAGGAACGGGTGCGGTTCGGGGTCAGGTCCGTGGAGTTGCGTGGGTGGCGGGCTTACCTCAACGGCGAGCGGGTGTTTATGCGTGGGATCAACTACCTTCCCACCGACGCTTACCCGGCGAGGGCTTCGGAGGGGCGGCTGCGGGCCGACGCCTCCCTCGTCCGGGACGCCAACATGAACGCCGTCAGGGTCCACGCCCACGTAGCCGAGGAGGCCTTTTACGAGGCTTGCGACGAGCTGGGTGTCCTGGTCTTGCAGGATTTTCCGCTCCAGTGGTCGCACAGGCGTAGCGTTCTCGGGCCGGCGGTCATTCAGGCCAGGGAGATGGCACGGGACCTGCGTAACCATCCTTCCGTGGCCGTTTACCTGGCCCACGACGAGCCCTTCTACGTGGTCCCGCCCGAGAAGTGGTCGCTCTTTTCCCTGGGACGTACCGTGGCAGAGGTCCTTTCACCGCGATGGTTTCTCTGGCAGAGGCGGGTTCTCGGTCCCGCGGTCGTCGGGGCGATCCACGAGGTCGATGACTCGCGCCCCGTTATCGAGGCGGCGGGGCACCCGTTCACCACCAACCACCTGTACTTCGGCTGGTACTACGGGCAGTTCAGGGATCTCGAACGCCTCGTGCGGCTGCTTCCGGGGTTCTCGCGGTTTCCAACGGAGTATGGGGCACAGGCGTTGCCCGATGATGCTAGCTTGCGGGAGATCTGGCCAGAAGGATTGCCCCCTGACTGGCAGACCCTCTCGGAAAACTACCGCCTGCAGTTCTCACGTATGGAGCGTTACGTTTCGTGGGAAGGGGATCGGCTCGCGTACGTTCGGGATACACAAGCGTACCAGGCTGAGGTGCTCAAGCACGCGACCGAGCTATTCCGGCGGCGCGAGTACAAACCAACCGGCGGGACCTTCGCGTTCATGCTGAACGATCCCGCGCCCGCCGTCTCCTGGTCCGTTGTCGACTGGAGACGCAGACCAAAGGCGGCATACGGGGTCCTTGCGGCCGCGATGAGGCCGGTCCTGGTGTGCGCGAAGTATCCCGAAGCAGGCTATACGGTAGGAGCGATGTTTTCGGTGCCGGTGTTCGTAGTTAACGACCTCGCGAGGGATCTCGGTTTGCTAGTGTGGAGTTGGGTGGTCCGTATCGATGGGGAGACGGTTGCCGGAGGTTCAGGCGAAGCCGAGATTGTTGCCGACTCCGTCACGCGGATCGGGGAAGCAAGAACGAATCTAAGTGATGTAGGAAAGGGAACCCTGATCCTGCGTCTTTCAGGCGAAGGTATGGAAGAGACGAACGCTTACGATTTCGCGGTTACGAGCCGCGCTCGTCGAGGGCCATCATCTCTGGCACGGTGACAAAGCGGTAGCCGACCTCTTTCAGCGTCTCGATTATGTGTGGTACGGCCGCAACGCTCCTGGAGCGGTCGGCTTTGGGGTAGGCATCGGTGTCCTGGCCGTCGTGCAGCAGGGTCACGCCGCCGGGGCCCGCACCGTGCAGGATACGGCGTTGTATCGTATCCGCGGGCGGTTTGTTCCAGTCCCAGGCCATCACCGACCAGCCAACGCAGCTCATTCCCAGCTCTTGTGCGCCCGAGACCACCTGCGGTCCGTACCAGCCGTGCGGGACACGGAAGATGGTGGGAACGGCGCCAGTCGCGTCGTGGATGGCCTCTTGCCCGCGCGAGAGCTCATCCCTGACCGTGCTTCTCCAGCTCCAGGTCAGGTGCGGGTGGGTGAAGGTGTGGTTGCCCACGGCGTGTTCGGAAGCGACCTCGGCGGCGAGGTTGGGTTCGCGCACGACGTTGTTTCCGACCATAAAGAAGGTAGCCTGTATTCCCTCTCTGGTCAACACTTCCATGAGACCCTCGGTGTATGGGTGGCAGGGACCATCGTCGAAGGTTAGCGCGACGACGCGCTCTTCCGTCCTTGCGTGCCAGAAAACCGGACCGTAGAGCCAGGACCGCGGCGTGAGCCACTCGTAGACCATCAGCCCCGCGGCCGCCGCCCCAACCCCGGCGCCGGCCAGCGTGCCGGCGGAACGTACCGGGCGGCCAAGGGCGGTGCGGGCCCCGGCGAGCGCAACGCCCCCGGCAGCCAGGCCCGCGACCGCCGGCCATGCCCTTGCGCGGGGGTGTCTCACGGCATGCGCTCCAGCAGGAGTTCGGCGGCGCTGCGGGCCGAGTGGGGGCGATGGGCGGCGCGCGCGGAGTCTTGCATCCGGCGGCGGTGGTTCTCGGAGGTGAGGATCTTCATCGTCTCCCCAAGAATGTCGTCCGTACGCTCTACCATAACTCCCGCGCCGTAGCGGACCATCGCCGCCGCGTTGTCCTCCTCCTGGCCCGGGATGGGATTGAACAGAACCTGGGGAAGGCCTGAAGCCAGGGATTCCGTGCAGCTCATGCCACCTGGCTTGGTCACAAGAACGTTCGAGGCCGCCATCAGGTCCCGTACACGGTCTGTGAACGAGAGGAAGGTCGCGGAGCGTCCGCGCTGCGCCGCGATGGCACGTAGTCGTTCTCGGTTGCTCGTGTTCGACCCGCAAAGGACCACGAGGCGCATCGCGGCGCTCGCTTCCAGCAGAGACCCAACGACGCTCTCCAGGTGGCCCCCGCCGAGGCCCCCGCCCATCACGATAACCACGGGCAGGTCGTCCTCGCCGTCTTCCGGAAACTGCAGCACGTCCCTGAGCACGCCGGGCACGTCGGCGGGTTGTTCAAAGGCGGGATCTATCGGTATCCCTGTCGGGTGAATGCGCTCCTCTGGTACTCCGATCTTCTCAACCGTCTCTGCGGCAGCGTCGTCGGCGACGATGTAGAGGTCGAGGTTGTCGGGCACTCCCATAGGATGGGGCACGTAGTCGGTCAGCACGACGGCGGCGAAGGCGTCGGGGTGATGGTCTTTGTACCTCCCAAGGGCAGAGGCGCCGTAGAAGTGCGGGGCGACCAGGGCTTTGGCGTCGTTCGCCTTTATCAGGCGATCCAGGGTCCTCATGGCCACGCTCTCGCGCCGCTGGTACCGCGCCTCGGGCGGGGCGCCCTCCGGCTGAGAGCCTTCTGTCCTGGCGACCCACGTCTCCGAGAACTGCTGCAGCCTCTCGTAGAGTTCGGAGGCGCGACTAGGCACGCTTTGCTGGGTCACCCGCGCCTCCGACATGCGGTATAGCTTGCCGTAAAGGTCGGGCATCAGCTTCAGTGATTCCAGGTACGTGCGGCGGATAAGGTCTTCCACCGCCGGCGAGACCTGGTGCGGGAAGTCCACGATCGAGCATGTCTTATCAGGGTCTACCAGCCCAATGCCGAGGGCCAGCGCGGCGCTCGCGCGCATGTGTCCGCTGCCTATCGCGCTCGAAAGCACGAGGATGTCGCCCTTTGAAGCAGTGGTAGCCACGGGGAAAGTATAGCGAAGTCTGCCGCCCGGGGCTCGGCAATAAAGGCAAATTTTCGATGTCCGTTCCCTGATGGCGAATCGGGCCGGTCCAAGTTGGGAATCGTCGCTCGGGAGTGTAAGGTAACGGTGTCGTTTTGAACGTGGGATCAGAGTACGGGAGAAACCTTGGCTAACGGCGCATTGGATCAGGAATTTGTCGACAGCAAGAAGCAGCGGCTCATCGAGCTGAGGGACGAGCTCGTAGGAGTGCGTGACGGGCTCAACGAAGACGAGAGGGAATTGGAAGGTGGGGGGCACGACTTCACGGAGACCGACTCCGGGGATATGAGCCAGTCCATCTTCGACCGTGAGATGGATGCCTCGGTAGAAGAAGGCATCGAACGTCGCCTCAAGGAGGTCGAGAGGGCCCTGCAGAAGATAGAAGAGGGAACTTACGGCGTCTGCGAAGACACGGGGGAGGAGATCCCCAGAGGCCGTCTGGAGGCGGTCCCCGAAGCCATCAGGACCATAGAAGCCCAGCAGCGCTTCGAGCGGGAACGCCGTCCGCCCGTGTAGGTACGGTTCGCGACCCGCCCAACGAGCGGGCGGTATACTCTGTCCATGGATTACCGGCCGAAATCAGACGACACGAGAGAGCCGATCTTCCGGAGCGATCTCGAAGGGTCGGGGCCGGAGCCGACCTACGAGACACTGAAACCGGATGGCGCCTGGAGCGTTATCAAACGTTTCCTGGCGCCGCTGACCGCGGTCGGCTTGCTGCTCGCGAAGTTCAAGGGGCTCGCGCTTCTCTTGCTCAAGGTCAAGTTCGTTGGCACGGCGCTAACCATGCTGGTGAGCATAGGGGCTTACGCGCTGCTGTTTCCAGTGTGGTTCGCGGTTGGGATAGTAGTCTTGATCTGGGTTCACGAGATGGGACACGTCTTGCAACTCAGGCGCGAGGGTATTCCGGCTTCGGCCCCGATGTTCATCCCGTTTCTGGGGGCGTTCGTGGCGATGAAGCAGATGCCGAAGGACGCGCTGGCCGAGGCGCGGGTCGGGCTTGCAGGCCCCGTGCTCGGCACGCTCGGCGGCGTCGCCACCCTCGGGCTGTACGCCGCCACGCGTGAGCCGCTGTTTGTCGGGCTCGCGTACTTCAACTTCATCATCAACCTCTTCAATTTGGCGCCGCTCTTGCCGCTCGACGGCGGGAGGGCTGTCGGGGCTATGTCGCTGGTTTTCCAGGTGGTTGGCCTCGCCGTGATGGTGGCGCTGTTCTTCGTGGCCCCGATTATGGCCCTTGTCGCGCTGCTCGGCCTGCCCGAGTTGTGGAACCGCTGGAGGACACGCAACACCCCGGAGGGCCGGGCGTACTACGATATTCCGCTGGGCAGTCGCGTCGCGGTCGGGGCTGTGTACGTCGGCCTGATCGTGGTTCTCGGCCTCCTGACGGGGGCGACGTTCGTGGCCGACCCCGCGTCCCTACTGTAAATTGCGCACGATCCTCTACACCGGCAAGGGCGGCGTGGGCAAGACGAGCGTGGCCGCGGCCACCGCCCTGAAGGCGTCGCGGGAGGGTAGGAAAGTGCTCGTGATGAGCACCGACCCGGCGCACTCGCTCGCAGACGCCTTCGACACGGAGATCGGGCCAGATCCGAAAGAGATGGCAGAGGGTCTTTGGGCTCAGGAGATGGATCACACGTCCATGATCGAAGACAATTGGACCCAGATACAGGGTTATATGAAGACCCTGTTCGAGTGGCAGGGCACCGAAACGCTCGCCGCCGAAGAGCTGGCGATGCTGCCGGGTATGGACGAGCTCTTCGGCCTCCTGATGGTCAGGCAGCACAACCAGGAGGACCTCTACGACGCCCTGATCCTCGACGCCGCGCCCACGGGCGAGACGCTGAAGCTCCTGAGCCTCCCCGACCACATGAGCTGGTACGTCGAGAAGATATTTCCCCTGCAGCGCCGCGCCGCGAAGCTGGTCAGGCCGTTCGCGAACAGGACGAAATCCTTGCCGCCTTTGCCGCAGGACAGCGTTTTCGCTGCCGGGCAGAGGTTCTACGAGGCGATCGCCAGCGTCGAGGAGATCCTGACCGACCGCGAAGACGCCTCCGTGCGCCTGGTCTTGAACGCGGAGAAGATGGTCATCGCCGAAGCCCGCCGCGCCTACACCTACCTTAACCTCTACGATTACGGTGTGGACGCCATCGTGGTAAACCGGTTATTGCCCGACTCCGTCAGCGACCCCTACTTCGCGCGGTGGCGCGAGGCGCAGGCGAGGCATATGAAGACGATCGAAGAGTCTTTTTGGCCCATCCCGATCCTGACCGCGCCCATGTTCGACCGCGAGATGTTCGGCCTGGAGTCACTTGACGCCCTCGCCGACGACGTCTTCGAGGATGCGCAACCCCTGGAAGTGCTATTCAGGGGCGCCACGCACGACATCGTGAAAAACCGCGACGGGTACGACGTCATTTTCCAACTCCCGCTCGTGGAGAAGCGGAGCGTGGACCTCTCGAAGAAGGGGGCCGAGTTGCTGGTAAAGGTGGGCAACTACCGGCGCAACATACTGCTCCCCGACGCCCTGGCGCGTCTGTCGGCGGCGGGGGCGAGCTTCGAG
>DATDKB010000371.1:0-4385 GCA_036520255.1 Rubrobacter sp.
ACGTCACGGCGCTGGTCGACGCGCTGGAAGAAGAAGGCCTGGTAAGGCGCAAACCCCACCCCACGGACCGGCGGGCCACTGTCATAGAGATGACGGACCGGGGCGCGCTCACGATGGACCGGGCCTACGACGAGCACCGCATCGCGGTCGCCGAGCTGTTCGCCGGCCTGGACGGGGAAGACCGGGAGGAACTCACCCGCATGCTCGGCGTCCTGCGCGACGCGTTGCGGCGCGAGGGCATCTGCGGCTAGGGCGGTTCGCGAACCGCCCCTACACGGTATTCCGGTGGTCTTGTGGTGGGCATGATCCCACCCTTGAGGGTGGACGCGGGGCCTACAGGTTAATTAGACTCTATCGATGGAACCCGAGACCAAACCGCTAGACGTGCTCACCATCGGGGAGATGGTGGTTGATTTCATCTCCGCCGAGAAGACGGATACGCTGAGCAATGCTTCGACTTTCAGGCGGTATCTCGGGGGATCTCCAGCCAACATCGCGGTCTACATCTCCAAGCTCGGGGGCACCTCGGCCGTTATCGCCAAGACCGGTATAGGCGCGTTCGGGAAGTTCCTAAAGAGCGAGCTCCAGCGCCACGGCGTCACCACGGACTACCTCTCGATGGACCACCGCACGCACACCACCGTCATCTTCGTCTCCTCTACCGCGGCCACGCCGGATTTCGAGGAGTTCAGGAGCGGCGACTACCTGCTCACGCCGGAGGAGGTCTCGGAGGAGGCCATCTCGCGCACCAGGGTGGTTCACGCCTCCACGTTTGCGCTCTCGCGCGAGCCCTGCCGCTCGGCGGTGATTTCGGCCTTCAGCAAGGCCCGCGAGATGGGCAAGCTAGTCTCCCTCGATCCGAACTACAGCAGGAGGGTCTGGCCCGACTACAAGGAGGCCAGGCAGATCATCCGAGAAGCCTACCGCTACGTCAACGTGACCAAGCCCTCAGCCGACGACGCCAGGCGCATCTTCGGCCCGGAATACGAGCCCGAGCAGTACATCGAGATGTTCCACGACCTCGGCGCCGAGACCGTCGTCTTCACCATGGGCGGGGAAGGAAACCTGATCTCCGAGAACGGGAAGATCACGGCCCACGTCTCCACCCGCCCCGTCGAGGTCGTCGACGCGACCGGCGCGGGGGATGCGTTCTGGGCCGGGTTCCTCACCGCCACCCTCGACGGCAACCCCGTCGAGCGCTCGGTGCTGTTCGCCCGCGAGATCGTCGAACGGAAGCTGACCACCAAAGGTCCTCTCCCGGCGGACATCGACCGCGAAGGGATATACCAGAGCCTGGAAGACGGCCAGAGAGGATGAGCAGATGCACGTCGCCTTCGTAAACCCTCAGGGGAACTTCGACCCGGACGACTCCTACTGGACGGCCCACCCGGACTTCGGTGGACAGCTAGTCTACGTCAAGGAGCTCGCGCTCGCGATGGGCAACCTCGGCCACAAAGTAGACATCGTGACCCGCCGCATCATCGATCCCGACTGGCCCGAGTTCGCCTCAGACACCGACGCGTACCCCGACGCTCCGAACGTAAGGATCCTGCGTATCCCCTGCGGACCCGATGAGTTCCTGCCGAAAGAAGAGCTGTGGCCGTATCTCGGCACCGAGTTCGTGCCGCGGCTGCTGGAACTGTACGAGCGCGAGGGCTCGCTGCCCGACGCCTTCACCGCGCATTACGGCGACGGCGGGTTGTGCGCGGCCCTGATCGAAGAGCGCACCGGAATCCCCTTCAGCTTCACGGCCCACTCCCTCGGCGCGCAGAAGATGGACAAGATGAGGATCCCACGCGCCGACATCGCGCAGGTGGACGCCCGCTACCACTTCTCCAGCCGCCTCGTGGCCGAGCGCCTGGCGATGAACCGCTCGAACGTGAACGTCACGAGCACTAGCCAGGAACGTTTCAACCAGTACACCCACAACGCCTACAGGGGCGCCGTCGACCCATCAGACGACGCCCGCTTCGCCGCCGTCCCGCCGGGCGTCGCCCTGCACATCTTCGACAAGTCGGCCCGCTACGAGGACGAGGATGCTGTCCAGGAACTCGTCAACGCTTCGGTGGAGCGCGACCTGGGCCCTGGGCGCGTCGGCCTTCCGTGCGTCGTCGCCTCAAGCAGGCTTGATCCCAAAAAGAACCACCTGGCACTCGTCGAGGCTTTCGCAGGGAGCCCGACCCTGCGCGAGTCGGCGAACCTCGAGATCCTGACCGGTAGTCTGGAGAACCCCCTCGAAGACTACGGCGCGGTAGAGGACGAGGAACGCGCCGTCCTCGACTCGCTGATGGGGGTGATAGACCGGGCCGGGATGCGGGGCGAGGTCTCCATGTTCGCCGTGCGCGGCCAGCGTGCCCTGGCGGCCGCCTACCGCTACCTCGCGCGGCAACGCTCCGTCTTCGCGCTCACGGCGCTCCACGAGCCGTTCGGCCTGGCCCCGCTCGAGGCGATGGCCGCTGGCCTCCCCGCGGTCGTAACCAAGTTCGGGGGCCCCAGCGAGTCCATGCGCGAGGGCGACGAGGAGTACGGTATCCTCGTCGACCCGACCGATCCAGAAGACGTAGGAGCCGGGTTGCATGCTCTCACGAGCAGCCCGGAGACCTGGGAGCGTTACGCGAGGGCCGGCTACGGCCGCGTCCTCGCCCGCTACACGTGGGAGAGGACCGCGGAAGGCTACCTGCGGGCGATCTCAGGCGAAAAGAACGACGCCGCCAGAGGGCGCGGGGAGGGCGCGACGACCCTGCACGCGGGCGACGACGCGGGAATTATGCCGAATGGCTCCCATTTTCCCGAACGTTTGCCCATCCCGTCGTACTTTACGGAGCCAGCCGCGGGTGAAAGTGTATCCCTGGAGACGCTCGACGACCTCTACTACAAGCTCGACCTTCTCGCGGTCGGGGAGACGATGGTAGATTTCATCTCGCACGAGATGGCCCATTCCTTGAGGACCGCGGGCCAGTTCTCGCGGTATCTCGGTGGGCAGCCGGCAAACGTCGCGGTGTACGTCGCCAAGCTCGGGGGGCGCTCGGCCGTGATCACCAAGCTCGGCTCCGACTATTTCGGGGAGTACGTCGAGGACCAGCTCCAGCACCACGGCGTGGGCACCGAGGCCGTGAGCCGCACCGGCGAGGCGGCCACGACCAACGCTTTCGTCACCCGCACCGTAAGCGTCCCCGACTTCCAGGTCAACAGGGGCGCCGACGCCCTCCTCGCCGTGCGCCAGGTGGACGAAGAGATGATCTCCCGCGCCCGCATCGTCCATACCTCGGCCTTCGCCCTCTCCCGCGACCCCCAGCGCCTCGCTGTCAGGCGTGCCATGAGGATAGGCAGCCGCCTCGGCAAAATAGTCACCCTCGACCCGAACTACGACCCGCGCGTCTGGCCAGACAAGGTCGAGGCCTGGGAGGTCCTCGCCGAAGTGATGCCCTACGTAACCATAGTCAAGCCCTCCCTCGAAGACGCCCGCCGCCTCTTCGACTTCAATATGGACGAGGAAACGCTTGAAGAGACGGCCCTGACCGAGTTCCACGACCTCGGCGCCGAGACAGTCATCCTCACCCGCTCGGGCGGCGTCGTCACCGTCTCGGACAACGGCAACGTGGAGCGTATAGGACCGCTTCCGAAGGTGAAGATAGAGAACGTCACCGGCGCCCGCGACGCCTTCTGGTCAGCCCTGCTGATGGCCCACCTCGACGGTAAGGACTGGCCCGAGGCTGTCCGCTTCGCCCACGAGGTCGCGAGCCTCAAACTGAGGGTCGAGGGACACGTTGGGCGTATGATCGACCGCGAGAGCATCTACAGAAGCCTAAAGTCCGCCGGACAGCGGACGACCTAGCCGATGGCCACCGAACGCGAGATAACGAACCTGCCCGGCCTGATCTCCGCCCTTCCCACGGAAGATCACGCCCTCGCAGAGCGCATCTTCGACGTCTCCACGACGACGGGGCGTCTCGACCCGCCGAAGGCCATGCACGCCTGGATCGAGAAGTCCTTCGGCTCGGTCGACCGCGTCACGGCCCAGCGCATCGTAAAGGTGACGAACCGCATCACCCTCGAAGGCACCCTCTTCAACGAACTGCGCGCCTCCCGCCCGCTCGACACCGGCGTCAGCCTCCACCTCGACCACGAGATCTCCGCCACGGAAGGCGATCCTTTCTGCCACCCGTGTGACGGCACCCCGGCCGACGTGTTCGGCCGTGTAGAAGGCGAGCACGCGACCACGGCCTCGAACATCGCCAAGTACGACGGCTTCCACGGCGTCGTAGTCTTCGACGACCACAACCCCCTCCACCTTACGCCCGATAAGGTCGCAGGCTACGTCGCCGTCGGCCTGGAGTGGGGACAGAGGGCGATCGAGGCCGACCCCGAAGCCCGCTACCCCTTCC
>DATDKB010000372.1:0-2854 GCA_036520255.1 Rubrobacter sp.
GCCGTCGGGACAGTGATGCCCATGATCTCCATGACGCTGACCAGGTAGCCGGACCAGCCCTTGGCGACCGTGGCGGCGCCCAGGGTGAACTCCAGTATCAAGTCCCACCCTATAAGCCAGGCCACGAACTCCCCTAAAGAAGCGTAGGAGAACGTGTAGGCGCTGCCGGCGACGGGCACGCTGGAGGCGAACTCCGCGTAGCAGAGCGCGGCCAGGACGCAGGCCACCCCGGCGACGACGTAGGAGAGGGCTATGGCCGGTCCGGCGTACCCGGCCGCCGCCTCCCCGGTGAGGACGAAGAGGCCCGTGCCGATGATCACGCCTATGCCGAAGACAGTCAAATCGAGGGGGCCCAACGACTTGTTGAGCTTGAACTCAGGGTCCTCCGTGTCGCGGATGGACTGCTCGACGGATTTGGTCAGCATGATCCCCATACTGCTCTCCTTCCCGCCGCGCGCTCGCGAGCCTATATCCTGGCTACATTCTAGAGATTAGCGCTAGACGATGCTTGGCGGGTAAGGGTTGCGCGGGGAAACGTTACTGGCCGGCTGCCGGCGAGGCGCTGGAAGGCGCGGCTTGCTGGCGGGCCTTCGGAGCGACGCTGGACGGGGCGTCCTGCCCTGCCGCCGCGGGCGAGGCGGATTCCTGCCCTGCCGCCGCGGGCGAGGCGGATTCCTGGCCGCCCGCCGCAGGTGCTGGTCCCCCACCCGGCGCCGGCTCGGGGGAGGCCGATGGTGTGGCGCCACCACCCGGATTTCCAAAGACGGGCTGGTCGCCCCCGAACGGGTTCCCGTTCTGCCGCACGCGCTCCAGGGGTCCAGCCCCGCCGGTGTTCATCGCGCCGCCAGAGACCGAGGAGCCAGCGCCCGTGCCGCCGTAGCCGAGGGGGTGGATGCCGGGGGTAGCGCCGTAGGGACACTCCGCCCACAGACCACACGAGAGGTTGTTGCCGATCAACCTCTCTGTCCCCCACACGAGCCCCATGCACAGGAAGAACGCCACCACGGCAGCCAGAAGCCCCTTCATGAGGATGGAGCGCCGGCGGAGGGTCGGCAGGTTTGAGAACCAACCCAGAGCCGCACGCATCCTGCCCGCGAAGTTGTCCCTGAGATCTGGCCGTCCCAGCATGGTGCCATCCCCCTGCTGCTCGCGGCGCGAGCGCAGCTTTTTCGGCACCTGCCGTACGTGGCCGGTGAGCGTCTCGAGGTAAGCACGCAAGATCGCCGACCCGCCGGTAATGATCATGGCCGTCAGGGCGGCGCCGAGCAGCGTGCCGGCCACCCCGAAACGGGAGGTCACAAAAGACGCCCCCGTGGCCGCGAGCCCGGCCGACATGATCTGGGGGGTAGTGATTACCGAATTGCCACTGTTCGCGCTCATGGCCGTTGAATCTATCAGGGCGCCCGCGCGGTTTCAAAGGGTGCCTGGCGATTATTCGATAGAGATTCTTAGAGCAGCCTGTGGCGGCGGACGACGGCCCGCGGTTAGAATGCCCGGCAGGCAAACACGGGAGGGGTGGAGGCATGACGGAGCCCGACAAAGCGAAGTTCTCAGAGCTCTTCGGGGTGATAAGGTCCTACTCCAAGGGTGGCTACTTCCACCAGGACAAGGCGCTCCAGATCATCGCCGGAACCTACGTTTTTATGTTCGAGCAGGAAGAGATGCCCGACGCCCGCCCCGTTGTCGATGGCATCCTGGAGCAATACGACTACGTCTTTACCACCCTGGAACGCGGCAACCTCGACCCTTTGAGCGTCGACGCCGTGGTGCGGGTCGCGCTCTACAGGGACGAGTACATGGAATGGGGTATCAACCGCCTGGGACGCATCCTCGAAAGCCTCCATCGCCGCTCCCGCGCCGACGAGAGCTACGCCGACTTCGTCGAGGACTCCGCGATCGTGATCCGCGGCCTCGAAAGCATCGTCGCCGGCGCAGCCCTCGAAGAGATCGTCGAAGGCGCCAACGGAGGGTAGCACAGCAGCAGGCCGCCTACGGCGGCTTGTCAGCGCTTCGAACTGGCGCTGGGGGTGGTTGGTATCATCTTTGTTATGACCCCCGAAGATCCGAGAGAGCGCGCTACGTCCGGCCCACTGTTCGGTAGGGGGACCCTGGTTGCGCTGGTTGCTTGGGGGCCTGATCGTACTCGCGTTTTCCGTTGGGGGCCTCGCGGACGTGACGAGGTTCTGGCGGCTGGTTCTCCTCTTCGGTGCCGCCGCCCAGTGGCCCTGGTGGCGGTGCGCGCCTGGGCCTCGAACAGGAGTGCCGTCTACGGGGCACGCGGGGCCGAGCGAGAGCTGCTTGGCGTCCTGCGCGAGCACGGCGAGCTGACCCCCACCGCGGCGGCGATGCTCACCCCCCTTGCCGCCACTGAGGCGGCCGAGAACCTGGAGAGGCTCGCCCGTGAAGGACATCTGGATACCAGGTTTAGAGACGGGTCCGTGGTCTATGCCCTGCGCGAACGCGACCGTCTCACGCTCTCCGAACCGCCCGCAGAAATTGCGGACAGGGATGAGACGGTCAGGCCAACGCCGGCCAGGCCCCTGGGGGAACCTTTGAGCGGTCGGGAACTTGCGGTTCTGGAGTTGCTGGCCGAGGGGTGCACCAACAGGGAGATCGCCCAGCGACTCTTTATCGCCCAGGAGACGGTCAAGGCCCACGTGGCGAGCGTCTACCGCAAGCTCGAGGTCCACTCCCGTGCAGAAGCCGTCTCCAGGGCGAAAGTTCTGGACCTCATCGGCTAGCTCGGACGCCCATCGGGCTTGTTTCGATCAAAACACCCCACGTAACCCGCCCCTTTGGGGCATCCGGCCGATGCCGCTAACCCCGGGTTAGTTCTACCTTCGACGGTGTCGGA
>DATDKB010000373.1:0-5219 GCA_036520255.1 Rubrobacter sp.
CGCACCATCGCCTGGTCCTCCGCCAACAGCACGCGCACGGTCATCGGGTCGCCGCTCTCCCGAGGGGAAGGTTGATGCGCAGGCGAAACCCGCCATCCTGTAGGGGTCCCGCCTCGAACTTGCCGTCACCGAAGGTGGCGACCCGTTCGGCGAGCCCTGAGAGCCCGCTGCCGGGGGTTTCTTCGCCTGACTTTCCCTGGCCGTCGTCAGTGATCTCGGCGTAGACTTTGTCGTCTTCGCGCGCCAGGAGTACGCGGCAACTCTGGGCCTGGCTGTGCCGGATCACGTTCGTCGTCCCCTCGCGCACCGTCCAGGCGAGCACGCCGTCGATCTCCTTCGGCAGCACACCGGCTTCGTTCTCTATCCGGTAGTCGATGCCGGCCGCCCCGAGCATCTCGGCGGCGCCCGAGAGCTCTTCGTCGAGCGTGGGGCTCCGGTAGCCGGCGACGGCCTCGCGCACCTCGCGAAGGGCCTGGCGGGCGACATCTTCGATGTCGTGGACCTCCGTTTCGGCCTTCTCCGGCTCGTCAGGGAGCAGCCTGCCGGCCAGCTCGCTCTTGAGCGTGATCAGGGAGAGGCTGTGGCCTAGGAGGTCGTGCAGATCCCTCGCAAAGCGCAGCCTCTCTTCGCTGACGGCCATCGTGGCGAGCTCTTCCCGCGCCGACCTGAGCTCGGCGACGGCCGCGACCTGGCGGACGAAGGCGGTCGCCCACAACCCGATGGCGGCCGTCGGCAGCGCGAGCCACGCCATGCCGGAGACGATGCCGAGCCCGAACGTGATAACAGCGAGGCCCGCAATCGCCGCGTAGGCGTCAGCCGTCAACAGCATTATCCCGGCGGCGACGTTGACGTGAAAGAAGAGCACGCGCCACTCGCTGCCAAGCACGATGTTCAGAGAGATCGCCAGCACCGCGAGAAATGCTACCGTCGCCCGGCGCTTGCGTACCTCGGAAAGCTCATCGGATAGGGACCAGAGTGGCTTCTGCGTCCACAGCAGCCACAGGAACACGCCGGCGAAGAGCGCTGCGCCACCCAGGGCGAGGGCGACTCGCAAGGGCGTAGGCTCCGACGTGAGGACGGCCCGTACCGGATAGATGAGGAAGACCAGCCCGAATAACGGGCCGAGTAGCCGCCCGCCTCGCGGAGGACGGAAAGTTTCTTTACCCACGGAGAGGCTCTTAGCCATGAGATCTCGTACCCTTCGAGAGAATCCCCGCAACTAGCCCGATTGTATTACCGTCGGCGACGTCGTGCGACGGAGCGCGGTCCTTCCCGCAGGCGACAACAATAGAGCAAGGACCGCCACGAGAGCCACCACTATAACGCGATGATAGATGGTATTTAGCTCGGTTGAAGGACCCGCGCCGACGGCTAGCGCGGTTATACCGAGCAGGACGCCTCCCAGGGCGAAGGCGTGGGCCGTGAGGGCGAACGTCCATGCTCGGTTTACGCGGGCAAATACGGCGAGGGCAGCGACCGCCAGCGCCAGCCCGCACAGGCCTTCGACTATCGTTGCGGGTAGGATCCTGGGCTCATCGAGGACCGCCAACCCGAGCGGAACCTCTACCCCCAGGTGCAACAGCGCCCCCAGGAAAAAGGTAGCAGCGTAGATGGCTGACAAAACGCCGATTAACGTTGTGATACCGGACCCGTGGTGGACTGTAGGCTGTTCGATCATGGATTCTTCTCTCCTCGTTTGGATACTACAGGTCAGCGCGAGCGGTTCGCGAACCACTCCTAAAGGCGCCGTTTCTAAAGGTCGGCAACGGCTGGGATAACCTTTTCGCCGATGGTTTCTAGGGGTGAGATGTTGTCCACGTTGGGCACAAAGCCGATAACGGTCTCTATCCCCATCCCCGAGAGCCAGCGCAACTGCCCGATCAATGCCTCAGACTTCTCGCCTCGCTCGCCAACGTCGAAGCGGAAAGCGCAGGTCTTCTCTATCGAGTCGTAGTCCGTATCTTCGTCCTCGCAGTGCCGGCGCAGCACGCCGAGCTTTTCGGGAACTTGGGGGCCGGGGCGCAGGCTGCAGGCGTCGGCGTAGCGGGCCACCAGGCGCAGGGTCTTTTGCTCGCCGTCGCCGGCGACCATGATCGGCGGGTGCGGCCTGCTCGAGCTCTGCGGCAGGTTCAAGGGCCGTTCGAGCCTGTAGTGCTTTCCCTCGAAGGGACGCTCGTCCCCGCGCTCGCCGCTCCACATCCGGAGCGCAATTTGGAGCGTCTCTTCCAGCATCTCGAACCGTTCCTTTTGCGGCGGGAAGGGGATGCCAAGTCCCTTTGTCTCCTCTTCGTAGTGGCCGGAGCCCACGCCGAAGTGGGCGCGCCCTCCGGAGAGCACGTCCAGCGTGCTCACCGACTTGACGAGCACTGCGGGGTGACGAAAGTGTATCCCCGAAACCATGGCGGTGAGCCCGATTTGTTCTGTGTTGGCGGCAAGGAATGCAAGCGTCGTGTAGCACTCCGGTTCGTTCGCCTCGGGTCCGCCCATGATCGGGTGCTGCCACAGGTGATCGGCCACCCCGATGCGGTCGAAACCAGCCTCCTCGGCGGCCTTTCCAATGTCCGTGAGGTTTCTACCGAAGCGCTCTGGTCCGCCGGTCCAGTCGAAGCTGTTTAGTTGGATTCCGAGCTTCATGATTCCACCCATTCGGTAGCCATACGCCCGCTGGCGTGGATATCTATGTGGCTTGCCCGTCCTGATCCTGAGTTGACGTACTTGTGGGGTACGCTGGCGGGCACGACCACGATCTGGCCCGCCTTCGCCTCGATGGTCTCGGCGCCCGCCGCGAAAATGATCTCACCCTCCTGGACCACGAACACTTCCGCATAAGGATGGGTGTGCATGCCTGGCCCGCCTCCCCTATCCGAATCTATGAGGAAGAAAGAGACGCCAGTGCCGCCGTTGAGATGTCCTTCGAACCTGTGCGCCGTCTCGCTGTGCGGCAACTCGTCTTTGTCGATGATGTAGGCCATGGTCTCCTCCCGTTCTCTATGTGGACAGACTCCCGACAAGCGCCCTGGCTATTGCTTTCTGGCCGTCCAGGGAAGGGTGAACTCCGTCGGGTCCCTGGAGTTCTGGGTCGGCGGGCAGACCGAAAACGGCCTGGATGTCTACAATGCGGTCTTCCTGCTTCCTGATGAATTCTGCTATGGCTACGACGTCCGAGTTGCGCCATTGCGATTGCCCCATCTGGAAAGGTGTATATGCGGCGGCCCTATCCTCATCGAAGGTCGGTGGGGTGATCCAGACCCACTCCGCGTCAGTGAGCCTGGAGACGATGCGACGCATAGCATCGAGGTTCTCGGTGGTCTCCTTGAGGCTGACCTGCGCCTTGTTCGGCTCGGGGCCCACGCGGGTGACGTCGTTGCCGCCGAGACAGCAGATCACCCATTCGGGTTCCTGCGTGACGACGGTCCCGACGAAGCGCCGCAACGCCATCGCGGTGGTCTGGGCGGATACTCCCTGGTTGACGACGCGGATGCCATCTTGCGGGCGTTGCAACCCGATCAGGTGGCGCAGGATCTCCAACCAGGACTGCAGGTCGTCGGTAATGCTGTCGCCGATGCCTAGCACGGTATCCCCGGATCTGAATGGCAACCGGTCGACGAGGTCGGCCAGATCCTCCTCTTCGACGAGCTCCCGCGCAGCCCCGCGCGCGTTCTTGTCGAAGCGGTCCCTGACGTCCTGGTAAGCTGTCTCGTCCAGACCGAAGAGCGCTGCTAGCGTCGCGTCGCCCATGCCAGGGAGGTATCCGTAGGTCTTCTCCAGGTGTGTGAACCGGATCAGCTCGTCTATCATCTGGCCTTTCATGGAATCTCCAGTACGTTACGGACGAACGGCATCAAGGCCTGCCCAGGATGGGGCTCAACTGTAGACCGGCCAGCAGCCAGCGCCCATCCTGCCTCACGAAGACGCGCGTAGCGCGAAATTGCTCGTTGATGCCGAAGCGACCGTTCTCGCCCTCGTACACTCCCACCGCGCTCTGGCCGGCACACCGTTATCGCCGCGTCCCCGTAGAGGCGCACCTGCATCTCGTTCAGAGCGAAAGACTCGTACCCCAGGCTTCCGGTCTCGTGGCGCGAGAGCCACTGTTCTTTGGTCAGCATAAAGCCACGCGGCCCCACGCCGACGAAGTCTTCCGCCAGAACCTCTCTTAGTGAAGTGCCGTCGCCGCGCAGCTCGGCGGTGGCCCAAGTCTGCCCAAGTTTCTGCACCTTCAGGGTTTGATCGCCCACGAACCGTCTCCTTTGTTAGGTGTTTTGTCTTATCCACGTTTCGTCGAGGCTGAATTGCTTACAAGTGATATCTGCTTTCAAACGTAATTGGCTCGCAAGAACCCGCTCGCGTCTTTGTTCCGAGACTTCGAAATCGTCGGCTGTTCATGGCACGATCCCATCGTTCACGTCGAGCGTGACGCCGGTGATCCAGGACGAGGCGTCGGACGCGAACCCGATAGCCTGTCCTCCCTGGTTCTGTATCCCTGTGACCTCGGCGTCGATGGTGACCTCGTCCCTGCCGTTGACCACTACCTTGGTCCCGTTGGCCGCCAGCAAACGGGATGTCGCCGCGCCAATGCCGCCAGAGTCGCCCGTGACGACGGCGACCCTGTTGGCGAGGCCGGAGAAGGTAGTGACGCTCGCTTTTCGCCGAACCGACGCTTCCTCTGACATCTAGCCTCCTCTGCCCTGGTCTTGTACCGAGGAGTGTATGGACGCGCTGTGGCGTCTGGTAGTGAAGATAATCGTGTGTTACGGATGACGAATGTCATAGCACCGCGCATAAAGCAGGATAACGTAGAGAGGACGGCCCGAAGACCGTCCCCTCTAAGCTAGCTTGGTGTTACTTCGTGCTTACGCGCCCGAGCGGGTGCTCAGCCAGTCGCTGACCTTGGGCCATAAGCCTTTCTTGGCGCCGCGGCCCGTCATGAGGCCGACGTGGCCGGCGTCGAGGACGTAGAACTCCTTGTCCTCGCTGCCGATGAGGTTCATCGTGGCCTCGGCCTGCGGAAGGGTGCAAATGTGGTCCTTTTTGCCGGCGATGTTGAGGAGCGGGACCTCGATGTTCGAGAGGTCGACGCGGCGGCCGCGGAGGACTATCTCGCCCTTGGCCAGCTTGTTCTGCTGGTAGAACTCGGTGATCCACTGTTTGAAAGTCGCGCCGGGGAAGGGGGGACCGTCGTTGACCCACTTGTTCATGGCGAGCCAGGTCTCCATCGGCTT
>DATDKB010000374.1:0-3134 GCA_036520255.1 Rubrobacter sp.
ACGTGGCGCTGGTGAACGACGGCCCCGTCACGATATTCCTGGAGAGGTAGCAGGGTTCAGTATTTGGCGATAACCCACACGGCGTGGACTATACCCGGAATGTAACCCAGTATCGTCAGCAACACGTTGATCCAGAACTGCTTGCCGATCCCAACCTGCAAGAACACGCCTAGAGGCGGGAGAAGTATAGCGATCAGGATGCGTAGTAGATCCATCGAAAGCCTCCGTATAGCAAACTACTATCTTCCTATTACGCTTTTTCCTCCCAATGGTTGCTGCTCCACGCCTCGAACAAAGTGACTAACTTTCTAGCCTGCACCATACCCTTTGCCTTCGAACCTTCCTCCCGCGATACCTGCGGCATTCGCGGCTCGTGGTTCGTTCCCTGATCGAAGCCAGCCGGTATCCCAACGCCAGGGTACAGATACTCACCAAGGCGATAAAAACGAAGAACAGCAGTACCGGCACAGGTTCCCCTCCTAACTTTAGAACGGACGTTGTAACAAACACTACTTCGGCGGGCAAGAAGCTTCAGCCGACTGCACAACAAGTGGCAGTTCCCGGAGCCTAGCAACCCCACATGTGGGTTCGAAGAGAAGGAACCCGGTGCCCATCCAAAGGGGTGATAGGTGGGAAAGGGAAGGAGTAGGACACCGGGCTAAGCTATGTGTATACCGCACATATCTTCCATCGTCAAATCGCCATCTAGCCTGCGGCGCTCGCTGAGATACGTCCCCGCTGGCCCGCTTTCGAGTGCCTCCAGGCGCTGTAGCCGCCCTCGTAACGGTACAACCCGGCGTCGCGCACCTCGACCGTCTTGTCCGAGATGCGGTCGAGGAAGTAGCGGTCGTGGGAGACGAAGACGACCGTGCCGGGGAATCGCTCCAGCTCCCTCTCGAGGACCTCTAGCGAGTCTATGTCCAGGTGGTTCGTCGGCTCGTCCAGGATGAGGCAGTTGGGCTCCCCGAGCATCAGAAGGAGGAGCTGCAGGCGCGTGCGCTCGCCCCCGCTCAGGTTCCGCACGGGCTCGCGCACTTGCTCGTAGCGGAAGAGAAAGCGGCCGAGCAGGTTCACCGCCTCGCCCTCGTAGAGCGGCTTCGCGTCCCGCACCAGGCCGAGGGGCGTCGCGCTCGCCGGCGGCTCGGGGTCCTGAGCGAGGTAGCCTGTCTTTATGGAGGGTCCCACCCAGCGCTCGCCCTCCGTCGGGGGGATGATGCCGGCGAGGAGCTTCGCCAGGACGCTCTTCCCCGCGCCGTTAGCCCCGATCACGCCGACCCGCTCGCCGCGCGCGACCGTGAGATCCACGCCGATAAGAACCGGCTCCTCGCCGAAGGCCACGCTCGCCTCCCGAAGCTCCAGCACCTTCTTGCCGCCCCTGACGTTCTCGCGGAAGCCCAGGCCGATCCTGCGCCGCTCCAACACAGGGCGGTCGATCTTGTCCATGCGCTCGATCTGGCGCTGCTTGACCCTGGCCTGGCGGGCATGTCTCTCGTCCTCGGTGTTGTGCGCCCACTGCTGGAAGCGCCGGATCGCCTCTTCGAGGCGCGCTATCTCTTTCTGCTGGGTAACGTAGAGTTGCTGCTGGCGCTTGAGCGCGAGCTCGCGCGCGAGCGCGTACGCCGAGTAGTTGCCCGGCCACGACTTCGTCTTCCCGCCATCCAGCTCGGCGATCTCCGTGACGGTCTCGTCCAGCAGGTAGCGGTCGTGGGAGACGACGACGACCGCCCCGTCGAAGGTCTGGATCAGAGCCTCAAGCCGCTCCCGGCGCACCGCATCCAGGTGTGACTCCGGCTCGTCCAGCAACAGTACGTCGGGCCGCCGCGCGAGGCAGGCCGCGAGCGCGGCGAGCTTGCGCTGCCCGCCGCTGAGGTCCGACGTCGGCCGGTCCGCATCATCCCCATCCAGCCCCAGCGACCTCAGGTAGCCGCGCGCCTCGCCCTCGAAGCCCTGTCCGCCCAGCTCGGTGAAACGCTGCAATAGCCGTCCGTGGCGCTCCAGCAAGCGCTGCATCTTTCGCAGGTCGTCTGCCACCTCGGGCGCGCCGAGCCTGGCCTCGCAGTCCGCGATCTCTCCTCTTACCTCAGCCAGCTCGGGGCGCGCCGCGCGGACCACCTCGAGCGGCGTGCGCCCGTCGCCCTCGACGTGCTGGGGGAGAAAGGCGACGCTCAGACCCCGGCGCCGGGTCACCTCTCCCCCGTCCACTTCCTCCAGCCCCGCGAGGATACGCAGCACCGTGGACTTGCCCGCGCCGTTGCCGCCGACCAGCCCGAGCCTCGCCCCGGGGTTCACCTTCATCTCCAGCCCTCGGAGCACGGCGCGTCCCCCATAGAACTTTTCCACGGAACGGAGCTGGATCAGGGTCATGCGCGTCTCGCTCTTATATTCATTCGACCCATGATGGCGCCTCTCGAGGACCGGCGCATCACCCAATTGGATGATTTTCGCCCATCAACCACCGGCCGGCCGTCCCTCGACATACAAAGTCGCAGGCCGCGTGTAACCCTCGCGCCGTACGTGCTCGAGTAGAGCATTGCGGCGCTCGCGTAGCCTTAGCTGCGCGCCGGCGGACAGGAGCGACAGCCCCTCCGGCTCTCCTTCGGCGAGGACAAGTTCGTCCAGGTGCCGGACCTCGTATGGCAGCGAGACGCGCCACCGCACGGCTTCCAGCAGCGACTCGTGCAGCCCGACCAGCCGCTCGGGCGAGCCGATGCCGTAGAGCCGGGCGCCCGAGGCTTCGAGCGCCAGCTCGCGCTGGATCTCCTCGTCCGCGAGCTGAACCGCCGGCACGGCATCGATGAAGTCGCTGGTGGCGACCCTTCCGCCGGGCCGTACCACGGAGATGAGAGATCTCAGGGCGTCTTCCGCCGGCCTCTCACGCACGTCCAGCTCGTGGAAGAGGCCGGCGGAGTAGACCAGATCGAAGGTTTGCGGCCCGAAGGGCGGCTCGAACACGTTCCCCACGACGAGGCGGACCGGTGAGGCGAGTGCCGCATCTCGGAGGGCTTCCCGCCCTTCGCTGATACGCTCGGCTTCGGCTTCGAGAGCGGTGAGGTTGCCTTCTTCACCGAGGCGCTGGCTCAAGCCCTCGATCCAGAGCGGCGAGGCGCCGCCGGCGTAGAGTACGTCAAGGCCGC
>DATDKB010000375.1:0-2786 GCA_036520255.1 Rubrobacter sp.
AGGGCCGGGCTCGGCCTGGTGGCCATGAACAGTGGCGACCTTGTGACGGCAGCGGCCCGGCTGGAGGAGGCGCTGCCGCTATTCCTCGAGTGCGGAGAGTTTTGGACGGCGGCGCAGACGCACACCTGGATCGGGACCGTACTGCTTCTGCAGGGAGACCAGGAGCAGGCCGTGGCGAAGTTCGAGGAGGGTTTGGCGCTAGCCCGGTGGATAGAAGACAGGGCAAGCACTTACAATGCGTTGTACGCCCTGGCCCAGGTGGCGCTGATCCGGGGCGAGCACGAACTGGCAACCCGCAGCTTCAGAGAAGGCATGGGCCTGTCCGAGGAGATGGGCGACCTTGCGAAC
The DNA here is from genome assembly GCA_036520255.1 of Rubrobacter sp. Taxonomy (GTDB): domain Bacteria; phylum Actinomycetota; class Rubrobacteria; order Rubrobacterales; family Rubrobacteraceae; genus Rubrobacter_D. The sequence goes on from DATDKB010000375.1 coordinate 349, forward strand.
GTGGCGTACTGCCTCGAAGGGTTGGCCACGGTGGCCGGTACGAGGGACGAGGCAGAACGTTCGGCGCGCCTATTCGGCGCCGCGCACGGTTTGCACGAAACCATTGGTGTCCCCGTCTGGACGTACTACAACGCCGACCGCTCTCTCTACGAGCGCACGGTGGCCGACCTGCGCGAGGCTTTGGGCGAAGCGGCCTTCGAGACGGCCTTCTCCGAAGGGAGGGCCATGTACCCCGAACGGGCTATCGAGTACGCGTTGGACGAAGCGGTGCCCCAGCCGCCCGCAGCCGAGCCTGCCCGGCCTCCTGCGGCCACGCCGGCTGGGGCCCAGGAAGAAGTAGACCACCAGGAGCGGCTCCGCATCTTCGCCCTTGGCGCGGGGCGGGTGGAAAGTGAAGGGCTACCCCTCGACTCGCCAGATTGGATCCAGAAGTCCCGAGAGCTGCTCTACTACTTGCTTTCGCACCCCGAGGGACGAACCAAGGAGCAAATAGGCCTCGCCCTCTGGCCCGATGCCTCGACGGCCCAACTCAGGAGCAGCTTCCACGACACCGTGTTCCGCCTGAGGCGGGCCCTTGGCGGCAAGGAGTGGGTCGTCTTCGAGAAGCGTCGCTACGCCTTCGGCCGCTCGCTCGATTACTCCTACGACGTGGAGGTCTTCGAGGAGAACCTCTCCGAGGCCGGCCGACTGCAGGACGAAGCGCCAGAGCAAGCGATCCGGCACCTACAAGCGGCCGCCAGTCTCTACCAGGGCGACTTCCTCGAAGACTTCGCAGCCGGCGAGTGGGCGTTGGAGCGCCAGGATGACCTGAGACGCGCCAACGGGGAGGTACTGCTGAACCTCGCAGGGCTACTCTCTGCCCAGGGGCGCCACGCCGAGGCGGCTGACGCCTACAGGAAGGCCATCGCCCACGACCGCTACGTGGAGGAGGCGCACCGCGGCCTGATGCGCAGCCACGCCGCCCTTGGTGAACCAGGGAGGGCGCTCAGGCACTACGAGGAGCTGGCAAAGATGCTAGAGCACCAGTTGGGCTCATCCCCAGCCCCCGAAACCGTCGCGCTCTACGAACGCCTGCGGGAGGGTCGCGCCGCAGAGTAAGGCTTCTCGACCGCTCTAGATCTTCTGCCCACCCGTACTAACTTCCATTTCCCGGTTCTCCTTGAGCTGATACCTAGTCCGTCTGAACACTCGTGCTTTCCGGCTGCGGATGTACGACGGGTCCTTCACCTCCGTCATTCCCGCGGAAGCGGGAATCCGCGGGTAGCATAAGATAGAGGCCCGTGCGCGGCAGCCTTGCTATTCACCCGTACTCGGCATGAGTTGCTGACCAGCTGATTGGCACTTTTTTCCAACTTTTTTCAGTTTTTGAGCGTTTCCGAGAGCACTTGCGAGAGCGGTTCCGAGAGCGCCCCCGGCTATGGTGCTTCTAGACGCAAGGTTACGACCAGGACCCGAACAAGGAGAAAAGGTGATGAATCAGGAGCTGGTGAAGGTATCAGTGGAGGTCAGAAGCGGCACGGCCCGCTTCAGGGTAGGTGTCCAAGCAGAAAACATTCGGCGGGCACTGAGCATGGTGGGAGGCAGATATCCGCGAGGTGTGGTCAGGGTGGTGTTCGCCAATATGCCAAAAGGCCTGGTTGCCAAGGAGCTATCGGTCCCCACGGGGGTGGTCGGCTACAAGCAGATCCAGGGGGACGTCGCCTGAGGGTGTCCAGCGAAAGGAGGAGCGCGGGGAATAACGGGCACGAGCGGATCGACAGAAAGGAACTCAGAAATGGCATCGCAAACGACAACACGAACAAGTGGAACAGTAAGTGGGCCGAAGAGGGCGGTACTCGCGGGCCTGGCGCTTCTGGCGGCGTCGGTGGCCCTGGTTGGGGGCACGGCGCGGGAGGCGGAGGCGGCTGTATCGGAGAAGATCGTCTTCGCCAGCACTCGCACCACGGGCAAGGGTGTAGTCAATCCCACCGGCGACCGTGAGATCTTCAGGATGAATTCCAACGGCACGGGCGCAAGGCAGCTCACCTACAACACCGGGCATGATGGCGAGCCAACCCTCTCTCCGGACGGCACGAAGATAGCGTACATGAGCAGGGGAGATCAGGCCTCGAACCCCGAGGGCGACTGGGAGATCTACGTCATGAGCGCCCTTGACGGCTCGGGCAACAGGCACCTCACCGACAACGGCGCAAACGTCGACGACCTCGTCCCCGTCTTCTCGCCTGACGTACAGCAGATCGCCTACCTGAGCACGGGAGTTCAGAGCTCCAACCCACAGGGCGACTACGAGATCTACGGCATGAACGCCTCTGACGGGTCGAGCAAGAAGAACCTCTCCAACAACGACGCCGAATACGACGAATCTCCCGAGTGGGGCAGGTAGGCGATGTAGGGACAATAGAGTCAATAGTCAAGCACCAGACAAAAGAGAAACGGAG
>DATDKB010000376.1:0-7822 GCA_036520255.1 Rubrobacter sp.
CTGTTTATGTTGTCTACCGTGACGTGCGTCTTCCCTAGAAGCGGGACAACCTCTTTGGAGACGTCCTTGATCGACTGCTCGGTCGTCGAGAAGATGCTGGCCAGCCTCAAGAACATCCACGCGAGAACGAAAAAAGCGACGGCGATTCCCGCGAAGAGCAACCCCTTCATCAATTCTACGAATAGTTCCAACCCTTACCGCTCCTCGGTCCTGGTCCCCTGAACATCGGATTATAACTGCGATCGCGGGCTCTTACCGCCCTCAAGCGGCCCTGCGCGCCACTACGCCGCCCCCAACGACCCTGGCCTCATCTTCGGTGTAGAAAACCGCCGACTGCCCGGGCGCGACACCCACCACGGGCTCGTCGAGATAGGCTATCCACTCCCCATCGGTCGTCTCCTCGACGGTGCAAGGAACGGGCCGGCTGTTGTAGCGGACCTGCACGCTTGCAGCCTCCCCGGCGTCGAGGAAAAGGTTGAGGTCCCTGACCGCGACCTCACGCACCTCCAGGTCTTGCTTCCGGCCGACGACGACCTGACCGGTAGTAGGACGCACCTCGGTAACGTAGAGCGGCGTCGGCGCGGATACGCCGATCCTACGCCGCTGCCCGACCGTGAAGTCCACGACGCCGGCGTGCCGTCCTAACACCTTGCCTCCGCGGTCGACGACGTCGCCGGGCTCCGCCTCCACCTGCTTGCGGACGAACCCACGGTAGTTTCCGTCCGGGATAAAGCAAATGTCCTGGCTCTCGGGGGTGTAGGCGACGGCGAGGCCCCGCTCCTCGGCGATGGCGCGCACCTCGGTCTTGCGGTACTCGCCGAGGGGAAAGATGGTTCGCGCAAGAAGCTCCTGCGGCACCGGCCACAGGACGTAGCTTTGATCCTTGCTCTCGTCCACGGGACGCCCGAGCGTCGGGCCCTGCTCCACCCTGGCGTAGTGCCCGGTCGCGACGTGGTGGTACCCGAGCTCATCGGCAAGGAAGGCAGAAGCGTGGAACTTGACGTGAGCGTTGCACGCGACGCAGGGATTCGGCGTCCTGCCCTCCCTGTAGGAGCCCACGAAGTCTTGCATAACTCGCCTGTCGAAGAGCTCCTTGAGGTTGAGCGTGAAGTGCGGCAGGCCCATCCTGTGCGCCGTGTCGCGGGCGAAGAGCACCGTGTCTGGCGAACAACAAGAGCGACTACCCTTCTCACCGTCGTGCAGCCGGTATGTAACCGCCACGACGTCGTAGCCAGCCTCCTTAAGAAGCAGGGCAGTGACCGCCGAGTCGACGCCACCGCTCATCGCGGCGACGACGCTCTTGCCGCCGTTCCCGGGTTTCTTCTCCCCGCTTAACAGCATCTCGCCCGCCGCGTGGTTCCAGTGATCCTCGAAAGCCTTGTGCAGCGCGTCGAGCACGAGCGTTAGCGCGTGTTCCTTGCCGGCGGGAAGCGGTCCCCCCAGCGCCTCTTCGATGTCCGTCTTCGACACGCGGGCAGCCTCGACGATGCGCTTGCCGTCGACCAGCTCTGAGAGGGCCGAGCCGGCGGCGATGCACGCCGCGCAACCGTATACCTTGTAGCGGACCTCTTCTATGACGTTTTCGGATATGCCGACCGTGAAGCTTGCGATGTCGCCGCAGGCGGCGTGGCCGGACTCGCCCCGACCGGAGGGGTCGGGGATCTCACCGGCGTTCCGCGGCCGGACGAGGTGGTCTACTACCTGTGGTGTGTAGCGATCTGGCATGAATGACCCGCTTTCAGCCCGCGTACAGCGGGGAGAGTTCTCGTAGTTGCCCAACCGCGACTGTGAACGCCTGGAGGAAACCATCGACCTCTTCCACGGTGTTGTCCTTGCCGACCGTGATCCTGACGACAGAGAAGGCGTCCCGCTCGGAACGGCCCATCGCGATGAGGACCGGCGAAGCCTTGTGCCCACCGGACGAGCAGGCCGAGCCGCTTCCGACGGCAAAGCCTAACGAGTCGAGGAAGAGGACCAGGCTCTCGGCCTCGACGCCGGAGACCCTCAGGTGGACGTTGTTGGTCAACCGACGCTCGCGATGACCATTCAGGATCACGTCCGGTATCTTCTCTACCCCGGCCAGGATCCGGTCGCAGAGCGACCTTTCGTGGGCGACCCTCTCGTCCATCTCCTCGCGGGCAAGCCCGGCGGCCGCGCCGAGCCCGACGATGCCGGCGACGTTCTGGGTGCCGCTCCTGATGCCCCTCTCCTGGCCCCCCCCGTAGACTATAGGCTCTGGCGAGACGCCGCCGCGCACGTACAGAGCGCCAACGCCCTGCGGCCCGTAGAGCTTATGTCCGGAAATGGCCAACGTCGAGACCGGCACCTCGGAGACGTCGATCGGGACCCTGCCAGCGGCCTGGACGGCGTCGGAGTGGAAAGGGATCTCCCTCTCGGAGCAGAGGCTCGCAAGCTCACGGATGGGCTCTACGGTGCCTACCTCGTTGTTCGCCCAAATGGTGGCGGCGAGCGCCGTATCGGGGCGCAGCGCTGCGGCGAACTCGTCCAGGTCGACCACGCCGTCCGCGTCGACCCCGATCCAGGACACCTCGAACCCTTCCTCCTCAAGCCGCTTCGTGTCCTCCCGCACCGCCGCGTGCTCCACAGAGGAAACGACCACGTGGCGCTTCTCGGAGGGAGCAGACCTCGCGAGGCCGAGGACGGCGATCGCATCTGACTCGGTCCCCCCGCTCGAGAACACAACCTCCTCCGGGGCAGCCCCGATCAGGGCCGCAACGGAAGCGCGGGCACCTTCCACGGCATCGCGCGCTGCGTTGCCGAGGGCGTGAAGTGAAGAAGGATTCCCACGGCATCCACCAAGGTGCGGAAGCATCGACTCAAAAACCCGCCCGTCCAGCGGCGTGGTCGCGGCATTGTCCAGATAAACCAGATCGATCATAGCCTTAGCTAGTTTATCCCAACAGCCCGAAATGTCAGCCGCAAAGCGGGATTCGAAAGGCTTGTTCTTCCGAATCGCGCGCAAGTCAGCAGGTCGGCGCGTCAGCCGGTCAGCCCTTTGTCTTACTGGAGTGCTGACCAACTGAAATGCTCTTGCTAACTCACACCGTGACCGTCGAGGCAACGGCGCCGCCGGAGTCGAGGAGTGCCACCTGATCTCCCGGCGCGAGGTTCATCTCGGTTCCACCTTCGAACGTGCCGGCCACGCGCTCGCCCTCGTCGTCTACTACGTCGGGGACGCGGCCGATCGAGGCACTCTCGCCCGGCTCGACCGTCACGTCGCTGTTGACCGTCACGCCGGGCAGGTTGGGGTCGACGTCCGCGTTCTCCGGGTCGAGGACGCGCAGCTCGAAGCCGTTCAGGTTCACGGGCTCTTTGCCGCCGTTGCTCACGGTGAAAAAGTCGATGCCGCCACCATCGTTGGTCTGGACCTGGTCGAGACGCACGTTCACGTCGCTGGTGTTGTCTTCGACCTGCACCGCCGCGAGGTCGAAGAGCGCCTGGCTTAGCACCGGCTCCGGGACGTAGCCCTGGTAAAGGTTCGTAATCACGTACTCATCGTTGTTCGGCGCGAGCATGGCGACGAACGGGGTGATCCCAACGCCGAGCTGCGCCGCCAGCGTACCGTACTGGCCGGGGTTGAGGCTCTCGTCGACGACCTTCCCCGGGTCGGTGATCTCGTAGGAGAAGAACTCGATGGTCGGATAACGACTGCCTAGGCGCTCCATAGAGCGGTTGACTTGGCGGTCCACCTCGAGGCCTTGCGGGTAGGAGAGGGTGTCCTCGTCCAGCTTGTAGAATTGGACCACGATCCTGGCACCCCTACCGTACGCCTCCTCGAAGTCGGGTGGCACGGGCTGGTCCGTGTTGAGGGTGAAAGGAAGGTCCTTGGTGCTCTCCGCCTGTCCCTGGCCCAGCCCGGCGTCGATCGCCGCGCCGCTTGCGGGGCTCGACGCTTCCGGAGACGGCGCCGGCGTCGGCGTAAGAGTAGCATCTCCCCCGCCGCCCCCGCACGCTGCTAAAGCAAGCAGGCAGGCAACGGCGAGCGTTAGATACACCCAGATCCCAGCGGGCGCTCCTACCTTGCCGTTATCTCGGATAGGCCTCTCTCCTGACAGCACTCCGCAGCCCGGTCACTTCTCCCCGGGCCGCCGGCCCGATCTGCGCCAAGTTAGCACGGTCACGAAAACACCGCAACGCGTGGGCCGAATACGGCAAGTGCCCCTGTCCGCCAGATTTTCGGCTAACATTCGTCTATCGGCCCAAAGACGGGTCTACCAGAGAGCACAAGGAGAAAAGTGTTGCATCTTCAGGACCCGAACAACCCGTACAGAACCAACAGCGCAGGCGAGCTACGCAAGTCCGACGCCGGCGAGACCGTCAGGCTCGCGGGCTGGGTACACAGGCGTAGGGACCACGGTGGTCTGATCTTTATCGACCTGCGCGACCGATGGGGCATCACCCAGATCACCTTCCACCCGGAACGGGAAGAGGTCTTCTCCCAGGCCGAGCAACTGAGGCTCGAGTGGTCGATTTCGGTTGAAGGGGAGGTCGTCCGCCGCCCCGAAGGCAACGAAAATCCGGACCTTCCGACCGGCGCGATAGAGGTCGAGGCGAGGAATCTCCGGATCCTCAATCCTTCGGAGACGCCGCCGTTCGAGATCGAACGCGACAGGCCCGTCGACGAGACGCTTCGCCTGAAGTACCGATACCTGGACCTGCGCCGGGAGAGGATGAAGGAGAAGATCATGCTCCGCCATAGCGTGGTGAAGCACATGCGCGACTACCTCGACGCGCGAGACTTCGTCGAGATCGAAACCCCCCTTCTCACGGCCTCAACACCGGAGGGGGCCCGCGACTACCTGGTCCCTGCCCGCCTGTACCCCGGCCAATTCTACGCGCTCCCCCAGTCCCCGCAGCAGTTCAAGCAGCTCCTGATGGTCGCCGGCTTCGAGCGCTACTTCCAGATAGCCCGGGCCCTCCGAGACGAGGACCAGCGCGGCGACAGGCAGCCCGAACACACCCAGCTCGACCTTGAGATGAGCTACACGACGCAGGACGAAGTCCTCGACCTCGTGGAAGGCCTCTACGCCGAGATCGTCGCAGGACTGACCGATAAAAAACTCCTCGCCAAACCCTTCCCCCGCCTCACCTACGCCGAGGCGATGGACCGCTTCGGCACCGACAAGCCCGACATCCGCTTCGGCCTGGAGGTCAGGGACGTTTCCGAGATCGCAAGGAGTTCCGAGTTCAAGGTCTTCAAGGGGACCGTGGAGTCGGGAGGCTCCGTCCGCGGCATCGCCGTCGGGGGGCTAGGTGATCTGACACGGCGCGAGATCGATGACCTCACCGCGATTGCGGCCTCCGGGGGCGCAAGGGGCCTCGCCCACTTCCGGGTACAGGAGGTAGGCTTGAAGAGCCCCATAGCCAAGTTCTTTTCCGAAGCGCAGCAGGAGGAGCTTCGCGCGGCGCTCGGGGCCGAAGTGGGCGACTGGATGTTCTTCGTCGCGGACAAGAACCCGGTAGTGTTCGAAAGCGTGAACAGGTTGCGGCTCCATTTCAGGGACCGTCTCGAACTCGCTGACGCTGACGTGATGGGCATGTGCTGGGTAACGGACTTCCCGCTCTTCGAGTGGAACGAGGAGGAGGGCAGGATCGAACCGATGCACCATATGTTCACCATGCCGCGCGAGGAGGACCTGGGGCTGCTCGATTCGGAGCCGTTGCGGGTTATCGGCCAGCTCTACGACCTCGTCGCCAACGGCACCGAGCTCGCCTCGGGGAGCATCAGGATCCACCGCCCTGATCTGCAGCAGAAGGTGTTCGACGTGATCGGCATCGGCCCCGACGAGGCGAACAGGAGGTTCGGGACCATCCTCACTGCCTTCCGCTACGGCGCACCGCCGCACGGTGGCATCGCACCCGGTGTCGACCGCCTCATCATGCTTCTCACAGATCAACCGAACATCCGCGAGGTGATGGCATTCCCGAAGACCCAGGCGGCCCGCGACGAGATGATGGACGCTCCTGGCCCGGTCTCAGAGGAGCAACTCAAAGAGCTGAACATCTCGCTGCGCCGTCGGCCGGGAGGAGTGAGCGGTTCCGATCCCGCGTCCCGCCCCGGCGAAGGCAACAACTAGAGGCATGCAGCCCGGGTACCGTTCTACCGACCATATCGCCCTCACCTTCGACGACGGACCCGACCCTGTGTGGACCCCGCTCGTGCTCGACGCCCTGGCCGAGGCCCTCGCCCTCGCCACGTTCTTCGTCATCGCGCCGCAAGCCAGGCGGTACCCCGCCCTCCTGGCCCGAATGCGGGCGGAAGGTCACGACGTGGGCTTTCATTGCACGCAGCACGTGCGTCACGACGCCATGGCGCCAGGGGAGATCGAATCCGACCTGACAACGGCAGTGCAGGCACTGGCAGAATCCGTACGCTTCTGGCGGACCCCGTGGGGCTTCGTGACGCCAGCGACCGAGGACATTGCCCGCAAACACGGGCTGACCCTCGTCGGCTGGACCGCGGACACCGAGGACTGGCGAGGCGGCTCGGCGGACGAGATGCTGGCCCGGGTCGAAGGGAACCTCCTCCCGGGAGCCATAGTGCTGATGCACGATGGGGTTGGTCCGGGGGCTACCCGCGACGGCTGCGCTGAGACCGTGGATGCCATTAGCCCGCTTGTCTCCCTGGCCCGTTCTCGCAGCCTTGAGCCTCGCCCTCTGCACGAACTTAGCCGTCCCTTGCCCGACAGGAACCCCGACTATGCTGTTTCGAAGACCGGCCTAAGACAGCATCCTCGTGTGTGAGAGTTCGCGTCGAAGGGGTAAGAAACTCCGGTAAAGTATCCGGGCCATGAGCACATCGCGTCTCGACAATAAAGAAGGCGTCGTGGGGGTGGATCGCACCCTTCGGGCCATCGTGGCCGCGATCTCCGCCGGCGCAGCGGAAAGGGACGCGCGTCCCTCGTTCCCCGAAGATGCGTTCAGGCGGCTCGCGCTCTCGGGCGTCCTCGCGATCCCGTCTCCCGACCCCGGCGACGAACTCGGGCGCCGCTCGTCTTTCGCCGAAGAGTGGCGCGTACTGCGGGCCGTCGCCCGAGCCGACGGCTCCATAGGCCGCATCCTCGACGGGCACTTCAACGGGGTGGAGCGCCTCTCGCTTCTCGCACCCGAGCCCCTGCGCTCGGCGGAGCTCGACGCGGTAGCCGCGGGCGAACTACGCCTCGGGGTCTGGGGCGCCGACCCGATACCAGGAGAAGGAGATCCGGCGCGGCTTGCGAACGGCCAGGAGGGAATAACGCTCTCAGGCGTCAAGACGTTCTGTTCGGGCTCGACCGGGCTGGACCGGGCGCTCGTGCTGGTGCGCGGGGACGCTCCTGGACCGCCACTCCTCGCCTACGTCGCCCTCTCAAGCGGCGTGGAGATCGACACCGGCTGGTTCAGGGGGGCGGGGCTGCGCGCCTCAGAGAGTCACCGGGTCGTTTTTGACGGGGCGTCGGTGCTAGCCGTCCTCGGCGAGCCGGGCGAGCTCGTTCGGGAGCCGTATTTCAGCCGCGACGCGATCCGTACTGCAATGACGTGGGCGGGCATCGCCGACACAGCCGTCGATGCCGCGCTCGACGTGCTGTCCGCCAAGGCTGGTACGAAACAACCGGACGATCTGGTCTCTCTCGCCGCCGGCAAGATGCTCACGGCGCAAGGCACCATCGATCGCTGGCTCGCACACGCCGCAGAACTGGCGGATGCGGACCCGGCCTCCCTGCCCGATATCTCGACGCAGCTAAGGCAGGCCGTAGCCTCCTCGTGCCGGGAGATCCTGGACGAGGCGGCGAGGGCGGTCGGTTCCCACCCGTTCGCGGTCTCC